>CAZJWW010000054.1:0-16213 GCA_964549895.1 uncultured Gammaproteobacteria bacterium | reverse complement strand
TATTCTTGGACCTGACTCTGGAGAGCAAGCGTGCGGTGAAGTAGGCCCTGGTCGTATGTTGCAACCCGCCGATATTGCTTATCAGTTAGGTCAAACATTTCAAACGGGCAGCTTAATTGATAAATCGGTACTCATTACCGCTGGTCCTACTTGGGAGGCCTTAGACCCGGTTCGGGGCATTACCAACCACAGTTCCGGTTTAATGGGTTATGCGCTTGCGCAGGCCGCGATTGAAGCGGGCGCCAACGTTACTTTAGTCTCCGGCCCTACCTACATTGACCCACCAGAACGGGCCAATACAATCAAAGTAGTCTCCGCAGTAGACATGCATGCAGCGGTAATGAAAGATATTAATGGCCAAGATATTTTTATTGGCGTAGCCGCCGTAGCTGATTATCGACCGAATGATCAAGCCGATCAAAAGATTAAGAAGAAGAATGATGAAATGACGATCACTATGGTCAAAAATCCCGATATTTTGGCGGATGTCGCGGCCCTTGAAAACAAACCATTCTGTATCGGTTTCGCAGCTGAAACGGACAATATTACCGACTATGCGCGTGGCAAACTCGAGAAGAAAAATCTAGATCTGATTGCTGCCAATCACGTCGGTGGTACGGAAACTGGATTTGGCACCCCTGATAATGCGATTACTTTGATAAGTAAAGACCAAACCATTGATCTACCAAAAGCAAGCAAACACGCATTAGCACGAAGCTTGATCGCAGAGATTGCTAAGCGCCTTTAATTTACACTAACATCGCACGGACCAGATACTAAGCAGTCAATATGAACACCTCCATTCAGTTAAAAATACTCGATTCGCGTTTAGGCAACGAGTTTGAAATTCCCGACTACGCCACCGCTGGCTCCGCAGGCATGGATTTGCGCGCTTGTATTGATGCATCCACCACTATAACTGCAGGACAAACATTACTGATACCGACTGGTATGTCGATTTACGTCGGCGACCCGAACTTAGCCGCCGTATTATTGCCGCGCTCAGGGCTGGGCCACAAACATGGCATCGTATTGGGTAATTTAACAGGCTTGATTGATTCTGATTATCAAGGCCCGTTAATGGTGTCTCTATGGAACCGAGGCGACACAGAATTTATCGTTGAACCAGGTGATAGAATTGCCCAAATGGTCATTGTGCCGATTGTTCAAGCTAAATTTGAAATTGTTGATGAATTCAATAGCAGTGACCGTGCAAGCGGTGGGTTCGGACATACTGGTGTAAAATAAGTTATTAATATCAATAATTTAAAAAATAAAGTTAAGAAAAATTATCGCATTTTCTCTAAACCATATTGAAGCAAACCTAGTCAATATAATAGCCATCTGATAGTAAACTCCCTGCATTGGATTGGTGTTTAAGGTCACTTTTTAATATACTCCCCGCTCGACTTATCGGCTGACGCCGATTCTCGCACCGCTTATCTAATTCGCTCCTAGGCTTTTCAGCTGATTATCTAATCGCGTTTTGGACAGCTTCAAACGGGCATTGATAGTGCCTCAGTAGAATAAATTGCTTATGGATTAAATTCATAGGTCTTATTCAACGCATGAAAGGGTTTGAAGCGGTCGTACAGTCGACTTTCGCATTACGCAATACAAATACGTATATTTTATTAACCTGCTAATTTATCAGCTAAGAGAACTTTTATGCCCGATACCCTGACCATTAAAGATAACCGCACTGGAAAAGACTACGAAATTGAAATTGTAGACGGCAATATCAGCGCATCTCATTTACGCCAAATTAAGGTGAATGAAGGCGACTTTGGGATGATGAGCTATGATCCTGGCTACATGAATACCGCCAATTGCACAAGTCGCATTACGGACCTGCACGGCGCAGATGGCATCTTGCGATATCGCGGCTATCCGATTGAACAGCTTGCTGAAAAAAGTACCTTTCTTGACGTGGTCTACCTGTTGTTTAACGGTGAATTGCCAAACAAGCAAGAGTCTTCTGATTGGGCAGAGCGTATCACTCACCACACCATGTTGCATGAAAAAACCAAACATTTGATGGCCGGTTTTAACTATGATGCCCACCCAATGGGAGTGTTTATTTCTACCGTCGCTGCTTTATCTACGTTTTATCCAGAAGCCAAGGACGTAGACGACTCCGAAGTCCGAATGCTGCAAGCCTGTCGGTTGATTGGCAAAACGCCAACCATTGCATCTTATGCTTATCGCAATAGCAGAGGCTTGCCTTATATCTATCCGGACAATGAGTTAAGTTACACAGGCAACTTTTTGAACATGATGTATCGCATGGTAGAACCGCGTTACCAAGCTCACCCCGCACTCGAAAAAGCCTTGGATATTTTATTTATTCTGCACGCCGATCACGAACAAAATTGCTCCACCAGCGCTATGCGCAATATTGCTAGCTCAAAAGCAGACCCCTTTGTTGCAGTAGCGGGTGCAGCTGCAGCTCTTTACGGCCCTTCTCATGGCGGAGCTAACGAGGCTGTTCTAAATATGCTACGAGAAATTGGCACGAAGGACAAAGCAGCCGATTACATGAAAAAGTGCAAAGGCGGTGAATTGCGTCTTATGGGTTTTGGTCACCGTGTTTATAAAAACTACGATCCTAGGGCACGTATTGTGAAACAAGTTGCCGATGAGGTTTTCGAAGTGACCGGCCGCAATCCACTGATCGATATTGCAATGGAATTAGAACGAATTGCCTTAGAAGATGAATACTTCGTTGATCGCAACCTCTATCCAAATGTTGATTTCTATTCCGGTTTGATTTACGAAGCGATGGGTTTTCCGATGGAGGCGTTTACAGTATTGTTTGCCATACCTCGTACCGCTGGCTGGTTATCGCAATGGATGGAGCTAATGGAGGACCCCGAATTTCGAATCACTCGGCCTCGGCAAAATTATAAGGGCCTCGGTGAACGCCATGTCCCAGACGATTACCTAAGCTAGCAAAGCTCTTAAATGGAAAGCAGCCGACATGGGCTGCTTTTTTTTGCTCATCGATTTTGATTCATAGACCGATAACAAAGCGACGTAAAACATGGCTTCTTATAGCCGGCTGGTGGTCCCTCGATGCGCCAAACCCAATTTAGTAAAAAAATGTAAATCAGTACAATAATTTACACAGAGGATGGTGATTTGGTTATCATTCAGTAAACGTGGTCGCAGGCAGTTTAAAAGCAACTATCTTGGTTGATAAAAACTATAATTGGCCACTGATTGAGACTAGCAAAATCACCACGGTAGTAAAATTAAGCAATAACGAATTTAGCAGCAATAAAACTAAGTAAAGCAATATCATTAACCCAAGCAGTACATAGCGAGCATGAGTTCAAAAAAAATTGACGGCGCGGCAGATCCTTCGAGCCTATTAAACGGCCAAAACATCGCATTTTTAGAAGACGTCTACGAGCAATTTCTCGAAGATCCCAATTCAGTCACCAAAGAATGGCAAGCCTATTTTTCCGAGCTTGCTTCTCAAAATCCTGTTGGTGCAAATAACCCTGCTTCCAAAAAAAACGCACCAACTGTGACCCTAGATTCCAACACAGGGGTTAAACAAGGCGCAGTATCTCGACTGATTAGCACCTACCGAGCCATGGGGCATAAAAAAGCCGCGATTGATCCCATTAATGAAATGTTGCCTCAAGATGCGTCTGAACTAGAGCTGGAATATCATGGTCTTAGCGAAGCTGACCTCGACACGGTATTCTCGACTGGACCGTTGCGCGCTCCAGATCATCTCCCGTTGCGTGATATTGTGGCTTTATTAAATCATTCTTATTGTCGCTCTATAGGTTATGAATACGGACATATCGCCAGTGCCGAACAACGTCGATGGATTCGTACTCGTTTAGAATTACCAGATGGGCATGATCCATTCGATAATGAGCAAAAGAAACACATTCTAAACCGCTTGAGCGCCGCAGAAGGTATGGAGCGGTATTTGCACACCAAATATGTCGGACAAAAACGATTCTCCCTAGAAGGTGGTGAAAGCTTAATTCCCATGTTGGATCAAATCATCCAACGAGGTGGCGGCGATAATATTAAAGAATTTGTGATTGGCATGGCTCATCGAGGCCGACTTAATGTATTAGTTAATACCCTTGGCAAGGAACCTAGTGACCTGTTTTCTGAATTTGAGGGCAAGCACGATATAAACGAATTAGCCGCAAGTGGCGATGTGAAATATCATCAAGGGTTTTCTTCTGATATTAAAACACCGGGTGGACCAGTACATATATCGCTGGCATTCAACCCCTCTCACTTAGAGATTGTCAGCCCTGTCGTAGAAGGCTCAGTAAGAGCTCGTCAAGAACGTCGTGGTGATACCACCGGGAGGACCGTTTTGCCTATTTCCATTCATGGTGATGCGGCATTTGCGGGTCAAGGTGTGGTTATGGAGACCTTTCAAATGTCTGGTTGTCGTGGCTATCGCACTGGTGGCACGGTGCACATTGTCATTAACAACCAAATCGGTTTTACCACTAGCAATCCAAAAGATACGCGCTCTACGCCCTATTGCACTGAGGTCGCTAAGATGGTCGGCGCACCCATTTTTCATGTTAATGGTGATGATCCAGAAGCCGTCGTATTCGCAACGCAAATTGCTTTAGATTTTCGCACCAAGTTTCGTAAAAATGTCGTAATTGATCTGGTTTGTTATCGGCGCCATGGTCATAACGAATCTGACGAACCGTCGGTAACTCAGCCAGTGATGTATAAGAACATCAAAGCACTCCCCACCACGCGTCGTTTGTATGCACAACGATTAATCGACGCCGGCGTTATCAGTACTGACGACGAAAAGAAAATGGTATCTGATTACCGCGCGGCCATGGTGGCAGGTGAATGTGTGGTACCTGAATTTGTAGCTCCAAAGGATAACCCCAATCAGCACGGTGATAATTCAGTCGATTGGAAGCCCTACTTTAATGTTGAATGGACTGATGAAGCTAAGACCGGCTTAGACCCAAAACGCTTGGATTTTCTCGCCGAACGCTTGTTGGATCTACCAGGCGACTTTAAGTTGCACGCGCGCACTAAAAAGATCATGCAAGATAGGCAGAAAATGAAAGATGGTGAGCTTGCATTGGATTGGGGCATGGCCGAGAACCTCGCTTATGCAACGCTATTGGATGAAAATTTCTCAGTCCGGATCTCAGGTCAAGATTCAGGTCGAGGCACGTTCTTCCATCGCCATGCGGTTCTGCATAACTCCGAGAACAAAGAAGTTTATCTGCCGTTGCGAAACATTAAAGACGAACAAGCAAATTTCTTGGTGATTAACTCCTTTTTATCCGAAGAAGCAGTGCTGGCTTTTGAGTATGGCTTCGCTTGCTCAGACCCGACCACATTGGTGATATGGGAAGCACAATTTGGTGACTTTGCTAATGGCGCTCAAGTCGTAATGGACCAGTTTATTTCCAGCGGCGAAGCCAAATGGGGCCGACTTAGCGGCTTAACGATGTTCTTACCCCATGGTTATGAAGGTCAGGGCCCTGAGCACTCGTCAGCAAGACTTGAACGTTATTTACAGCTCTGCGCTCAGCATAATATCCAAGTTTGTTATCCAAGCACGCCGGCGCAAATGTTTCACATGATTCGGCGCCAAATGATTCGTCCTTACCGCAAGCCATTAGTTGTAATGACTCCAAAAAGTTTATTACGTCACAAACTTTCTACTTCTAGCTTAGAAGACCTGCACAGTGGCCAATTTCAAAACGTCATCGGCGAAGTTGATAAGCTAAACAAAAAAAATATGAGTCGTGTCGTATTCTGCTCGGGCAAAGTCTACTATGACCTATTAGAGCAGCGTCGAGAAAGTAAGATTCAAGACATCGCCATCTGCCGCGTTGAACAGCTATACCCTTTTCCAAGAGAAGATGTTATTGCGCAACTGGATCTATACCCAAATGCCACCGAAGTGGTATGGTGTCAGGAAGAGCCCAAGAACCAAGGACCGTGGTATCAAATACAACATCATTTCGGAGCATGCATTAGCACCACTCACGCTATGCTTTATGCTGGTCGTGATGCGTCAGCGTCACCCGCCGCTGGATACTTAGCAGTCCACCGTGAACAGCAAGCCGGACTAGTGCATGCGGCGCTATCACCACTTGATAAAAATGATACCCATGCGGTTGAGACAATTTAATTTAACCGTACCGTTGAAACTCAGTATAGATTCACACACACAACTCAATGAAAACTAACTCGCTGAAATTAAAAGTGCAGAGGAATAAACACTATGTCAGTTGAAATAAAAGTCCCTATCCTACCTGAATCTGTTGCCGATGCGACAGTTGCCGTCTGGCACAAGAAAGTAGGCGACTCCGTCAGTATCGATGAAAATATCGTCGACATTGAAACCGAAAAAGTAGTCCTAGAGGTTCCCAGTACAGTCGATGGCGTGATCAAAGAACTTAAGGTTGAAGAAGGCGCTACCGTTGGCGAACAAGACGTTATTGCTATTATAGAAGAAGGCGCCGTCGCTGATGCGCCGGCACCCAGTGCCGCAGAACCTCCTACGAAAACTGAATCAATACCTGAACCAGCGCCAGTGGTTGCTAGTGAAGCTGATAAATTGAGTCCAGCGGTACAAAAGCTAGTTACGGAGAATAATTTAGACGCTAGCCTAATTAAAGGTACCGGAAAAAATGGCCGCATATTAAAGGCCGACGTGTTAGAAGCGCTCAAGCAATCACCGAGTGAACCCACACCGGCTGCAAGTTCGGAAAACTCTAATTCCCAAAGTAAAACGCCACAAGCTGGTGCGCGTTCTGAACGACGCGTACCAATGACGCGATTGCGATCCACTATTGCTCGGCGGTTAAAAGAAGCTCAGGACACGCAGGCCATGTTGACAACGTTTAATGATGTCAACCTACAAGCCGTTATCGACCTTCGCAAACAATACAAAGAGATGTTTGAGAAAAGGCATGAAACTCGGCTGGGCTTTATGTCGTTCTTTATTAAAGCATCAATCGAAGCGCTCAAACGCTTTCCTGCGGTCAACGCATCGATTGACGGCAGTGATATTGTCTATCACGACTTTTACGATGTCGGTATTGCTGCATCTTCTCCACGTGGCTTGGTAGTACCAGTATTGCGTGATGTTGATCAAATGAGTTTTGCAGGCGTTGAGAAAGCCATTGGAGAATATGGACAGAAAGCCAAAGATGGCAAGCTTGCGATGGAAGACTTGATTGGCGGCACGTTCACGGTTTCAAATGGCGGCGTATTTGGCTCCATGCTGTCTACACCGATTGTAAACCCGCCACAAAGTGCAATTCTTGGCATGCATCGCATCGAAGAACGACCCGTCGCAGAAAACGGTGAAGTGGTAATTCGCCCGATGATGTATCTAGCATTGACCTATGACCATCGCATTATCGATGGTAAGGAATCGGTATTATTCCTGCGTACAATCAAAGAGTGTTTAGAAGACCCTGCAAGGCTTCTTTTGGAACTATAATTTTTTTGGAACAAACTTTTTTGTAGCAAAACTCTTTTGGATCAAAACCTAGCAACCCCATAAGCAATAAATTTTATTAGCTTTTAATTAGAGAATTAAAATGTCAGACAAATTTGATGTAATCGTGGTTGGCGCGGGCCCAGCTGGATATGTCGCTGCAATACGCTGCGCGCAACTTGGGCTCAATACGGCCTGTATTGACGACTGGCAAAATGCTAAAGGCGAGCCATCATTAGGTGGTACTTGCTTGAATGTCGGTTGTATCCCGTCTAAAGCCCTACTCGATTCCTCTGAAAAGGTCGCACAAGCGTCGCATGAATTTGAGCATCACGGCATTTCGGTAGGAAAGGTAAGCGTTGATATTGCCAAGATGATTGCGCGCAAAGACGATATTGTCAGCAACCTCACCGGTGGTATCGCGGGTTTATTTAAAGCCAATAAAGTTACCTCTATTCACGGCCGAGGAAAATTACTTGCAGGTAAGAAAATTGAAGTTAGCAGTGGCAAGAAAACGGATATTTATACTGCGGATAATATAATTCTCGCAGTGGGTTCAGTGCCAATTGATATTCCCGTGGCCAAAGTTGATCAACAAAACATTGTAGACAATGCCGGCGCCTTGGATATTGATAGCGTACCTAAGAAATTGGGCGTTATTGGCGCGGGTGTTATTGGATTAGAGCTCGGTAGCGTATGGAACCGACTTGGCTCAGAGGTAACCATATTAGAAGCAATGGATACTTTTTTAGCTCCAGTAGATAAGCAATTATCACGCGAGGCGCTACGTGTGTTCACCAAAGGCCAAGGCATGGACATTAAATTAGGCGCAATGGTAACTGCCACCAGCACCACTAAAAAGTCGGTTAAAGTGACCTATACCTTAAAAGACGAAGAGCACACCGACACCTTTGATAAGCTAATTGTGGCCGTTGGCCGCCGTGCTAACACGCAGGGCATAGTTGACGATGCGGTAGGTTTAAAAATAGACGATCGCGGTCGCATCGATGTAGATCATCAATGCAAAACAAACATTGCTGGCGTCTATGCGGTGGGCGATGCGGTTAAAGGCCCGATGCTTGCACACAAAGGTTCCGAAGAAGGTGTTGCCGTTGCCGAGATTATCGCTGGTCAAAAACCCCATATTAATCACGATAATGTTCCTTGGGTAATCTATACCCACCCAGAAATTGCTTGGGTTGGAATCAATGAAGAAGAAGCAAAAGAAAAAGGTATCAATTACAAAACCGGCTTTTTTCCATTTGCGGCAAATGGTCGCTCACTCGCCATGAATGAAAAAGGGGGCCGCGTCAAAATGATCGCCGATGCTGAAACCGATCAAATTCTCGGCGTGCACATTTTGGGGCCAAATGCATCCGAACTAATAGCAGAAGCGGTATTAGCTTTGGAGTACTCAGCGTCGAGCGAAGATATTACGCGCACCGTACATGCACACCCTACTCTTTCTGAAGCATTGCATGAAGCCGCTCTGTCAATTGATGGAAGAGCGTTACACAAAGTAAACTAATTCTGGAAAAGGACGCAATGGTGTCCATTTTTTATATAATCGTTGTCAATAGACGCCTTTTTTTACAGCGACAGCAAGATTAAAAACAAGAAAATGGGGCGTGGAATGCGCCTTTTTAAACAACACACACAAGGACAAAAAAATGACTTTTCCACATGAAATATTCAAAGCATACGATATTCGCGGCATCGTGGATAAAACGCTCACTGCCGATATTACCTATCAAATAGGTCAAGCTGTTGGTAGCGAAGTGATCGCTAGCGGCGGTGACAGCATTGTCATTGGTCGCGATGGTCGGCTATCAGGCCCCATGCTGGCCGAAGCATTAAGTAATGGCTTACGCGCGAGTGGCGTTAATGTTATAGATATTGGCGTAGCGCCCTCGCCGGTGGTGTACTACTCAAGCTACTCCAAAGGAGTTCCGTCATGTATCGCTATTACTGGTAGTCACAATCCACCGGAATATAATGGTTTAAAGATGGTGGTTAATGGCACGACCCTTTCTGCTGAAGGGATCCAAGAAGTAAAGCAACGCATACTAGAAGGTAATTTGAGCAGTGGTGAAGGCAGTTACACTCAAGAAGAAATTATCGACGATTATATCGAACGCATTGTTAGTGATGTAAAGCCAGCTCGTCAGTTAAAAGTAGTAATCGACTGCGGCAATGGTGTCGCTGGCGCAACAGCGCCTCAAGTATTTAAGCAGATTGGCTGCGATGTCGTAGAGCTGTTTAGTGAAGTCGATGGCACTTTCCCTAATCATCATCCTGATCCCAGCCAATTAGAAAATCTACAAGATTTGATTGCGGCTGTTAAAGAACACGATGCAGAGCTTGGTTTAGCCTTTGATGGCGACGGCGACCGGCTGGGTGTCGTTACCAAAACCGGCGAAGTCGTGTGGCCAGATCGTCAAATGATTTTATTCGCACGCGATGTATTATCACGCAACCCTGGTACAGAAATAATTTACGATGTTAAATGTACGCGCAACCTTCCAAATGAGATTGAAGCCGCTGGCGGCAAAGCGACCATGTGGCGCACAGGTCATTCTTTTATCAAAGCGAAACTAAAAGAAAGTGGTGCGGCTCTTGCTGGCGAAATGAGCGGTCATATTTTCTTTAAAGAACGTTGGTTCGGCTTCGACGATGGCGTGTATGCTGGCGCCCGCTTAATTGAACTACTGGCCAAACAAGATCAAACACCCCAAGCTATATTTAGCGCTTTACCTGATAGCATCAACACACCTGAATTAAGATTGGAATTTGAGGAAGGCGAACACTACAAATTTATGGACAAACTTAAAGATGTAGCTGAATTTGGCGATGCTCAGGTCAGCAAAATAGATGGTTTACGGGTCGACTACCAAGATGGTTTTGGCCTAATACGCCCTTCTAATACAACCCCCATATTAGTGATGCGTTTTGAAGCCGACAGCCAAACTGCCATCGAACGAATACAACAAGATTTCGCTACCGCTATTCACAAAATAGACTCGGCGATTAAAATGCCTTTTTAGGAGTTGATATTCAATGCAGTGGATTTTTTTAGTTCTATTTAATCTATACTAGTTTAGAAACTTATCGAAAAACCTAATCTTTAGAAGCTGCGCACTCTATCTATGCAATCAGACCCGAATTCTCGTTCACTGCTGCAAGCTATCGCAGCTTGGCCACTCGGGCTCATCAACTTTGTGCGAAGAGGCTATGGACGTTTTCTAGAAGCACAGCAAGTGCGCATGGCCAGCGATTTTGACGGCCTGCCACTATTGGCATTGTTGGGTTTGATTTGTGGCGTGTTATCAGGCGGCATTATCATTTTATTCCGTCTGGTCATGGACGCCGTGGCTCAGGATTTATTGCCCAATGGCAATATCGAAAGCTTTGAACTACTCACCGGTCTGCAACGTTTTATACTGTGTGTAGCTGGCGGATTGTTAGTGGGGCTTATTCTCCATTTATTAAAGCCCAAGTATCGGCAAGTGGGCGTGGTCCACGTCATAGAACGACTGGACTATCATCAAGGGCGTTTATCAATTCGTAATGCGCTGGTACAGTTTTTTACAGCCTGCATCGCCTTACTCTCTGGTCATTCGGTCGGCCGCGAAGGCCCAAGTATTCATCTTGGCGCCGCGGGCGGCAGTATATTGGGACGCATGTTACGAGTTCCTAATAACAGCGTACGCATTCTTGTCGGATGCGGTGTGGCTGCCGCAATTTCAGCTGCATTTAATACCCCACTGGCGGGGGTCATCTTTGCCATGGAAGTGGTCATCATGGACTATACGGTGGTTGGTTTTACTCCGGTCATTATCGCTGCCGTGAGTGCGACAACGCTAACGCGCCTGACCTTTGGCGATGCTTCAGCTTTCAGCTTTGCGCCAGTAGACATCAATTCGGTATTGGAGTTACCTATTGTTGCAATTATGGGCGGTATTATTGGCTGTTTAGCGGCTGGTTTTATTCAGTTGTCGTTGCTTATTAACAGCCTGTTCAGCAAAGAAGTCATTTGGGCTAGAACAACACTGGCGGGGTTAATCACCGGCGCCATCGCATTCGGTTTGCCACAAGTCATGGGTACTGGCTACGATACCATAGACCAGATACTGATAGCCGATATTGGACTCACCTTAGTCATTTTATTGACCTTGGCAAAAATAGTAGCTACCGCAAGCGCCGTTGGGCTAGGAATACCAGCCGGTTTGATCGGACCTACTTTATTTATTGGTGCAACGGCTGGTAGCGCTATCGGCTTAGGCGCGGTTCACTTTTTCCCCACAATCGCAGAATCCAGCTCCTATGCCTTACTGGGTATGGCCGCTATGATGGCGGCGACCTTACAAGCACCATTAGCAGCGTTGGTTTATCTATTGGAATTAACCGCTAATCCATCGGTTATTCTGCCCGCTATGACGGCTGTAATTACGGCGACGCTAGTGACTAGGGCAGCTTTTGGAAAATCATCTATTTATCGACACCTAATGCTGATCCGCGGTTTGGATTATCGCAATAGCCCACTTTCTAAAGCACTGCGCAGAATCGGTGTGGCCAGTGTGATGGATAGACAAATCATTCATCAAGACCGCTCTATTAGCATTGCCGAAGCCGAACGATTATTACAAAAAGAACCGCGCTGGATACTCCTGACCGATGACCAGGCACATCATAAAAACAGTCTCTTACCGGCAACCGATTTGGCTCGATACCTCAATGAAACTTCAAACACAGAGACCAACAATGACGCACCGTCAACGTCGGCAGAAATTGATCTACTGAAAATTCCTGCTAAGCGACTAGACACCACCAGAATTGGGATTGTTGCAACGCTACAGGAAGCTTATGAAACAATGCAATCACAGCAATGTGAAGTACTGTACATTACCGGCGCGCATGGCAGCGCCAAGGAGCGGATTTACGGGGTAATTACTAAGAAACACATTGAGAGCAGTTATCGAGTTTAATGCACGCTTGGTCGTTGGCAAGCTCGAGTATCTGTGGTCATTTGATTTAACTATCCATCAATAGAATTAGCGCCACTCAAATTGTGAACATTTTTTCACTCAAAGTAAATTCTACGCAAATTTGATGGCTGGCTCGAGCTTTATTTTACTTTAACAAAGTTAGCTAAACACTCTGATAACATACCCTATATGCTCGTTGAATAGCGGGTGCTTTCATGCTCTGTAGAGCCCAAATCTAATGTTAATCATTTCCCATAGGTTAAGCCTTTTTAACCTAACCTTTTGGTCCTCTCAACTCCATTATCATACGAATATCGATTATCAAAGACCGCAATAAATAAGCGTCCGTGCAACCAGTCGATCGTATCTAAACTCTTAATATGTAGTTAACTAAAAGCAGTGATGCTAGCTAGAGAGCATCACGAATACTCATTTATTTATCAATAATTGCACTGCTCCGATACAGGCAAGCATCAGCTGTGGATTAAATTGTATAAACGATCTTCGGCTTAACCCACCTAAAATAAAATGCTTATACTAAATTTTAAAAAGTTAACCGCCCGCATCACCTGCTTAGTGCTGTGCTGCTTAGTTGGGGCGACTACTAGTATTCCAACACATGCAACACAGCCTTATCTAGAGGATGCTGATTTATCAATTCCACCAGATGTCAATCCGCGAGCTGTCGATATTAGTGAGCATTTATGGCCTCGTATAATGATGGCGGAAACACAAACCCTGGCCGGTGATCGCGAGCAATACTCGAAGTATCGTGCTATTGCCGCGTCGGCACATTCGATAGTTCGGATAGTACCAATGCAATCGGAAAACCCCGATCTTCAATATTATAGAACGATCACTCCTTTTGTGTATCTTGGCTACAACAATGAAGACTCTGGCCGACTCTGCCCACAGGGCCACGGCAACCCATTTTCCAGAACGACTCTAAGCACAGAAGATTGCGGTGTTTATGCGGGGCATTGGTTATATCAAGGTGTGGCGCTGTCAACAAATTCCCTATCGTCAACCTCTACCACTCTCAGAGTCGAGGACATATCGCGATTTTCCAATGGCCAGTACGTGGTTATTTATGATGCGCCCGCTGGTTCATTTAATAATGCAGAGCACGCTAGGATTACATCTCTCAATAACTCTACAAACACCCTGACGATAGAACGGGGTTTTAAATCGAATGCCGTTGCGCACCCACGCGGTTCAATTGTCGCGCAACACATGCTTGGTTTCGGTAATAGTAACCCGCTAAACTGGTCGTACAACCTCAGCACCCAATCACCACGTGATGCAAACAATCGTACTTATAATCAATTTTTACCGATATGGATACAAGAGAACATTAGTCGAGATCTAGACGGCGACCCAACTGATGCCAAAGTTACGGGGATATTATTTGATGCTGACTTTAACTTTCTATTTAGATCCGGAAACGCAGATGTAAATAATGATTTGGCGATAGATCATGGTGTGAGCCCCAGTGGCATCAACTGGTGGGGAGATGGCATGGACGATTTCTATGCGAGAGTTAGAGACCGGTTTCCAGATTTTATTGTGATTGGAGGTGTACGCGATTCTCGTGGTTTTGAATCATTAAACGGTACCCAATTCGAAGGCTTCCCAGGCCATACCGATTTCTTTTCCCCTGATCCAGAATACAACAATTTAGCGTCGCTGCTCTCCAATTACAGATTCAATATACGACACCGAAGTAATGGGCCTGCTCATACGCATATCTTAAGTAAAACACCTTCAAGCTTATATCCAAGCAACCTAAATCCGTCGCTGGTTACTAATCGAACCTTTCGTTTTGCACTAGGACTAACCCTACTCGAGGACGGTTATTTTGGATTTCGCAACAACACCGTCCACACTGATATGTGGTTCGACGAATACGCCGTGGATATAACCCGCGGTTCACCAAATTTTGGCAACGCAATTACCTCTACCCCAGATGATGAAGCTAAAACGCGAGCACATCTTGGTTGGTTAGGCCAACCATTAGGGCCGCGCACGCGCATCTATTCTGATGCTGAATTTGCGCCACAGCAAGCTATTCTCAGCGCAACTTTTGATAACAACATCAATGATTGGTCTGGACAACAAGTCAGTATCTCGCGCACTACCAGCTCAGTTAAAGATGGTGCCGGGGCATTACGCGCCAGCGGACACTTAAACGGCTACCAAGAACGCTTTGGCAGTGCGATTATTCGTGGCCCGCTCGTCAATGTGATTAGAAACCAAGAGTATACCTATGTGTTTTCTGCGCGCGCCACACAAATGCGCGAAATCAGCATAACTATCGGTGGGCATCAAGAACGGTTTATCTTGAGCCCTGAATGGCAAAGATTTGTGGTCACTTTCAGGGCAGAACAGACAGATACTTCGCGCGCCAGATTTAACGTGGGTCGAGAAAGTTCGGAGGTGTTTGTAGACTCCGTATATCTGTTTGAAGGCAATGCCAATGTGTTTAGACGAGACTTCGACAATGGCATTGTGGTGGTAAATGCCACGCCAAGTACACGCACTGTTTCACTGGGCGGGACTTTTCACCGCATAAATGGTCAACAAGATTCGACTAACAATGGCGCAACACTATCTAGCGTCACTCTGCCTCCCCATGAATCAGCTATTTTAATTCGCCGCGAAAATGATTTACCGAACACAGATGTTCAAGAGCCGTGGGTTAACATAATTGCGCCAACTAAGATGCGTGCTGGCCCAATAAACGATACGCGCATTGTGGTTAATGACCAATTAAGAATAAACGCTAACGACGTTAGATTAGGTCCGGATAATACAGCGGGAGTATCAAACTTCGATTGCGATCAAATTAATGTCAGACAAGTTAATTGCTCAATGACAATAGATCGCAGTGGTGACCTAAGAATCAGAGCTACCGATGCTCAGGGCAATATCAATACTGAAAGCGAGATTGAGTATCAGGTTACTGGCGGGACTACCGGAGATCGCAGTATCCCGATGATTACCATCAACGCACCTACCAAAACTAACAATGGACTGATAGGTGATACAACCATAACCGTAATCGATGATACTCAAATACGGGCTACCGATATAGCTATTCGAGATAACAGTACGGTGGGGGTCGAGAACTTCAATTGTAGTCAAACAAGCAATCGACAAGTTAATTGTACGTTAAGAATATTAAGCAGCGGCGATCTGCGAGTTATTGCCACCGATGCGGCCGGCAATATTCATCGGGTCGGGGAAGATGGTTATGTTATTAACGACGGTACAAGTACACCAGGTGGTGGTAACACCAACCAAATGGATACAAACCGACCATTCATAACCTTTAATGCACCCACCAAAACCAGTACGCGAACTATTAGCAATACTGTCATCACAATAAATGATGATATCGCGATAATTCCTGCCGGAGTTGAATTACGGCCCGGCAGCACGGCAGAAACTCAGAACTTTTCATGTCAGCAGCAAGGCGAAACTAGCGTCAGCTGCACCTTAGATATTTTAAGTTCGGGTGAAATTCGAATAGCCGCGAGTGACGTAGCTGGAAATACACGTTTTAGGACAGAAGCTGACTATGAAATTACTCAGGTGTCTGATACTGATAGACCATTTATCACGATTAGTGCCCCTACCAAAAGTAGTACTCGAACTATCAGTAATACCGTCATCACGATAGAAGATGATTCCGCTGTGAACCCAGCTGGCATAGAGCTGCGACCAGGAAGCACCGCGGAAACCGAAA
>CAZJWW010000053.1:0-16279 GCA_964549895.1 uncultured Gammaproteobacteria bacterium | reverse complement strand
ATAATGCTGGGACTATCTCGTCAGACAGCCGCGCATTAAATATCGACGGAACTGGCTTGGTTATCAACAACGAGGAAACTGGCGCCATACTTGGCACAGGTGATCAGCGCAATGGCACGGTCTACGCCGATGGTACTGCGGATAACTTTGTTATTAATAATGCGGGTCTAATCGACGCAGGTGAAGGAAACCAAGGTTCAGGTGTGTCTCTACAACTCGGTGCTATAGGTGGCGATACTCGTACCATCGAATTGAACAACACTGGCTCTATCATAGGTCGAGGCGATGCACTAGCATCGGGCGAAAGCGCAGGTCTACGCTTGTTTAATGGTACCGATGGTGACGTAACGGTTAACGGTAATATTACTAACTCAGGCGTCATATCTTCAGAAACCAGCGCCGCGATTTTAATTGAAAACGTTGACTTCAATGGCGTGATCACCAATTCCGGTACTTTAGACGGCACTGTTGCAGTAGATGCAACTACCGCCAATGACGGTATCGATTTTGTGCAAGCGGGTGGCGCCTTAAACGGTGACTTCTTGGGCAGCGAAAATGGTACTGACTCACTAAGCTTCGCTGCAGGAACTGCCAGCGAATTGGGTGGCGACATTCTTAATGACGTTGCAGTATCAGTTGAAAGTGGCGCAAGTGTTGACGTTCAAGGTGCGCGCAGTATAGATGGTAGCCTAGCATCAGACGGTGGATTGAATTTCGACTTAAATCAAGATTCACTTGATGTCACAGGTGACGTTGTCCTGAATAGCACAAGCACTGTTACGGTTAACAATTCAGATACGATCAATGGCATTTTAGTTATCGGCGAAGATGGTTTAGCGGGTGAAGTGATCTCCGCTGACGGTGATCTTGTTAATAATGCGTCTAATGTATTCAATAACACCGGTGAGATAAATGGCGGTGTTGATGCAACGCAAGACGCCAATGGCATTGTCTTTAATCAATCTGGTGCAAATATTAACGGTAACGTGAATCTAGGTTCAGGCAGTGATGTACTCAATGTCTCGGGTTCCACAATTACTGGTACGGTTGGTTTAAATGGCGGCGATGATACTTTGGTATTAGTAGATGGAGCCATCAACGGTAGCTTTTTTGCAGGTAGCGGGAATGACCAGGTATTGATTTCAGACAGCGACATTGGTGGCACAGTTGGACTTGGTGTTGGCGACGATTCGCTGCAGTTGGTTAATGGGACTGTCAACGGAAGTGTTCAAACGAGCACGGGTAATGATCAAGTCGTGCTGAGCAACTCAACCGTAAATGGAAGCGTAAATCTAGGCGCGGGAAGTGATGCTCTTAGTATTACTAATACGGCGATTGGCGGCGATGTAATTCTCGGCTCCGGTAACGATAACGTTGTGTTGAATTCCGGATCTATCTCTGGCCAAGTTATCGGTCAAGGTTCTGGTCAATTCAATGTTAACCTAGCCCCAAGTGGTGTGTTTGTTTCAAACGGTGTTGTTAACGTTGAAGAATTTAATATTCTAAGCGGCCGTGTTGAACAAAATGGTGACTTCTCTACCGCTTCTGCAACTACTACCGTTTCTCAAGGTGCTCAATTTGCTATTAGCTCGCCTATTAACGGTGGCGGTGCATTGGTAGTAAACGGTGAGCTTGACCTAACCCAGGTGGTTGATGGACAAGGCCCGTTGCTTACGCAAAACGGTTCAGTAACGTTGGGTGCAGGTAGTGAAATTGCCTTACCTGAATTTCAAAGTGCGACTGATGTAGGCCAGAACTTTAACTTGATTCAAGCAACGTCAATCGTTGATAACGGTTTTGAAACTGAGGAAGATAACTTCTTATTAGATTTCAACAACGTTGTTAGCGCAGGGAACTTGTCTTCTGAAATTGTTGTTACCGACTTAGGTGCATTAACCACGAGCTTCAATGACGCAGCTTTTGCTGACGGTGTGGCTCAATCAATTGGCGCGCAAAGCCAAGCAACAGCTCAGATAGCCGATGTATTGTTTGAATTTGATCAAAACAATGCGACGGGTTTTCAAGACTTAGTAGAGGATTTAAACCCATCCGTAAGCGGCGCGGTAACGCTTGGTGCTTATCAACTGGCGGAATCAACTCAGAAGTTTATTGTTAATCGTTCGGTATTGGGACGCACTGAAGATGGTAATCGCAATGGTGTTTGGTTAGAAAACCTTAGCGTTAGCGGCGAACAGGACACCAACAACGGTATTGAAGGTTTTGATAGTGATATTGAAGCACTAGCAGTTGGTTTCGATCGATCTTTTGGTCAATGGCGTTTTGGAGGAGCTTACTCACAAGGTGATGCCAATATCACTAACAATGGATCGAACGGTAGCGTACAGATTGAGAGTGATCAATTAGCACTCTACGGTGATTACCATTCGGGACGTTGGGGAGTTAGTGGCATACTGTCTTACACTGATTTTGGCTACGATTTGAGTCGTAACTCATCATTCCTTAACCAGGGTTCGATCAGTGGTGAAACTGGCGGTGATCTTTTAGATATCGGCATCAACAGTGACTATACTCTAATAGACGCTAATAGCTGGAACCTTAATGCAATTGCTGGTCTAACGTACTCTACTTTAGGAGTCGATTCATTCAACGAAGTTGGTGGTTTAAATCTAGCAGTAGACTTCGATGACGTTGATCGTTTAAGAAGTGAGTTGGGATTGATTGCCACTGGCAGCCGAATTGTACGAGGCTGGACAGTGCAACCATCTTTGAAACTTGCTTGGAAACACGACTTCGAAGATGCGACTACCTCATTTAATGGCAATGTTGGAGGTTTTAACTTTGGGCAGATTGGTAACCGCTTAGAAGAAGATGTCTTCAATGTTGGTGGCGGTGTTCAATTTAGTAACCGATCTGGCTTAACATTACGAGTTGATTTCAACGGTGAGTTCGCCGATGACGAACAAACCGAATCAACCAATGCTTCGCTGGAGTTTCGTTTCTAAGCTTAGGAGTAAGGTAAACGAGCTTTAATAAACAAGCTTTAGTTTATTTAGGTTCTATAAAAAAGCCCACAACACCTCGGTGTTGTGGGCTTTTTTAATAAAGCAGTCGCGGTGTGAATGTTATTAAACTAATTTCATTCAACTATGGATAATTTTTTTTTGCCCTTAGTGTTACTCGCGCGTTTAGGCAGAGCGTTAGTACGGTTAACTTTAAACATGCTCTGATCCAAATTTTCCAGTAAGCCATTTAAAGTCTTACTGATGTGAGTTTGAATACGAATACGCTCAATCATCGGCCAGGTAGAGCGCTCCCCCTCATTAAGCATTTCCATCACTTCTTCAACCGAGCGTGATGAGAGTAGCTTGGTTGGATTTAGAAACCGAGCGGACGGCAAAATATTAATATCACCGGTGTAGGTTTGTGATAGCACCGATATATACCCATCAAGCGCTCTGCTTGTATAGGAGTCTTGATCAAGCGGTCGACGTAAAATACGCGAGGCAGTAATACCCCAATCTTTAGCTGTCTTTAAACCGGTTCTGCCGAGCGACCCTAATACGGATTCACCGCCTTTTTCTGCGCCTAGAAACGGTAATACCATCGGATTAGTTTGGCTGACAATAAAATGA
This sequence comes from uncultured Gammaproteobacteria bacterium, assembly GCA_964549895.1. Classification (GTDB taxonomy): domain Bacteria; phylum Pseudomonadota; class Gammaproteobacteria; order Arenicellales; family Arenicellaceae; genus Arenicella. The sequence continues at coordinate 12,686 of CAZJWW010000053.1, read as the reverse complement.
TTTGCTCCATAGAGTCGGGACAAACGTTTCATTGGAATGTCATCGCTTAAAGAACCATCTACCCATCTGCGGTCGGGCAGGTAGGAAACACGCTCACCGTGCATGTTTTTTGCGGCCAGCATCGCTGGCGCAAACACACCGGGTATGCTGCAAGAAGCTAAAACCGCTTCACGCACCATCACATTTGGACTAGTGATGGCATTAAGTGAACGTGCTTTTTGGTGTTTTTCAGCAGGCGCAATCGAAACATTAATTTTTAAGCCCGAAATTTGATACGCCTCTTCAAAAGTCAAATCGGGAATAATTCGTTCGATAATACCCATTAAATAATCTTGGGGTAATTGTTTGCGTTGCTTCCGTCCTTTGCCGCGTCCCTGCCCAAGGTTATCGAGAATTTCTGAAATTTCATCTTTGAATGATAAAAATTCCAGATCGAAAATTTCCCCTAATTGTTCAGGCGAGCGCGTACCGGCAGCGGCCGTAATTAAGGCGCCACCACTTGCGCCAGAAATCACATTAGGTATGAGGTCTTCTTGCCACAATGCTTTTAGCACGCCAATGTGAAAGAACAGATAAGTACCAGAGCCACTAAACATCAGCGCAGATTGACCAAAACATAGATGCGAGCGATAGAAAAATTCTATTCTCTCCTGTTCGGATACTCCTTTAAGGCGCGGCTTTGCCAGATGTTCTAATACAGATGCTACTTCTTCAACATAGTCGACAACAAGTTCCTTGGTGCCGAATTTAGCTTTTTGGTAGAGCTTAGGGCTGCCCATACCCGCAAGATTGCCATGAATGCCCTCGTTTAAACTAAATAGCAATCCATGATTATCCTTGGCACGGCGCAACACTCTGAGTTGTTCTAATCTAGAACGGATGAACGAGTAGTCAAAGCGACGGCTTTTATCAATTTGTTTCCAACGGTCCAAGCCGTTTCGTTGATCATAGGCCTGAGCAGCTTCCTTCCAATCTTGGTAGGTCTCGGCTTCAGTCATCTTGCGTTTAAATATTTTTGTCATGGTTGTTGTTATTTTTCAACGTGTCGATTTTTGGTTTCAGCTTTTTTTACGTCGCTTGCGATTTAAATTTTTGTATAGCGCAACAAACTCCTGAGTGACTTTGTGCTTAGGATCAAAAAAAATCAGCGGTACGTCTTTGGCATGTGATTCTTTAACTTTAACAGATGATGAGATGAATGGTTTCAATACCTTGAACTTTTGCTTAGCAAGCTCCTGTACTGCTTGTTGAGGTAATTTTGCCCGTGCCTGAAATTGATTTACTACCACACCTTCGACCATTAGCGTTGGATTATGATCCTCAATTATTTCCTCTAGCTCTTCCATCAAGTCAATCATGGCATCGCGCGCGAAGACATCACAGTCGTATGGCAGTATGCAGCGATCGGCGCTAATCAAAGCTGACAGAGTGAAGAAGTTTAATGCTGGGGGTGTATCGATGTATATTTCGTCGAAGTCCTCATGCAGATTATTCAAAAAATCACGCAGTTTATAAATTTTATGTTTTGCTTCTAGCTTGGCTTCTAAGTCTACTAACATAGAGCTGGCAGATATTAACGAGAGCTTGTCGAATCGAGTCTTACGAATATAGTCCTCAGAGGTGAATTCTCGATAGTTCCGACTGATTGTTGATTCCATAAATTCAGCAATGCCCACCACATTGTCCTTACCGCTGTGCCCCAGATAACTCGTCGTATTGGCTTGTGGGTCAAGATCAACTACCAACACTTTCTTGCCTAAGCTTGCAGCCACGGCGGCTAAGTTGCATGTGACGGTGGATTTTCCAACCCCACCTTTGCGGTTAAACACAACACGTTTCATAGCTAATACGGACCTCATTAAAGTAGTAATAACCACACAAACGCCGACTAATTGGACATTATTTGATGGCTAACTTTGTCTATTTACTATACTACAGCTTGATCGATAGCTAGGTGGTCGCCGAGTAAAACAGGCCAAAAGTAGAAACTACTTTCTAATTTTAATAGCCGTATGTCAATTATTATTAAGAGCTAAGAGAGCCTAGTCTAGAGTAGTTTCATAATTGTAGAGTCAGTTACTACGAATCGCAAAGGATAACGCTTGGCCTGACTCTTCGCCTAGGTTAAATACACTATGCCAACAGCAATTGTCTTGGTTTTTTTGTGGCAATAGTAAGACGTCTCCCGTTTCCACCAGCCGACCGTGCCCAGCCGCAATGAGTTGTTGCACAAAATCTTGCGATTCATTAATGAGCTTAATGAGGCTGTCGTTGGCAAATGTTTCTAGCTCTGCGTTTAATTTTTTAGGATTGTTAGCCAGTGTTAGCAGTTCACGGCGTTGCTCAGATTCAACTTGGTTTGGCCATTTTTGTTGCTGCTGGCAATTTTCTAAAAAGCGCTGAATTTCGTCTACCAAGATTAGTTTTGGTAGGGCTAACCAATAGGTTTGACCGCTTAGCTGCGCATAGACAACTCCGTCATGTCCGCGCTCACGGTCATGATGCAGATAGGCGCCACCTTGATGCGCATTAAAATAAATAATGCGTTCCACAAAACTAATTTGTTCACTATTAAGTAACGACTTCAGAGTGTTCGCCAGTTGTTCATTCGCCGTAATAAGTTGGGATTCAGGAAATACGGCATCGCCTAGTTGCGCGGCACAGTCTTGGCGGTGTTTATCAGCCGCAACATCCTCAGCATGATCAACACCAAAGGAAAACCGAAAACGCAGCGATGCATCTTCTTCGTAAAATGATAGCCAAGAAACTTTCATCCAAAGGTCCTGCGCCACGGATTGGTCGTTAGCTACGGCATCGAATAATACCGTTTCTATTTCTTGATCATCGCCTTCATTAACGCTACTGCCCATCGATTCAAATAATCCCTCTAGCTGCAAAGAGTAGGGTGGTTGATCGACTAGTTGATGGGGGTCTGAGTTTTTTAATACCGACTGATAGAACGCAGCTGATTGTTCAATACTTTGCTGATGTTCCTCAAGTTTGTTAAGGCAAGCGCCCTTTAGTAGGCACGGTTTCCCTGCCAGCCAAAGTTCCGGTTGGTCATTAGATTTAGTATCAGGTTCTACAATACCAAGATCATAGCCACGGCGCTTAAGTTGCCAGCTCATCAGCTATTCTTTCCTTGCCTTGGCTTATCGGAATTTCTAGCGCTCTTCGCTACTGACCTTGAGCGCACTATTGGCAAGCAAGGTAACTAGATTGCCGTAACTATTGGCTTTGTCACTTGATGCATTACCGTCAAGACCGCGCTTCTCGACACCTTGGCAAATGGCGGCGAGACGGAATAAGCTAAATGATAGATAGAAGTTCCAATTAGGAATACCGTCCCAGCCCATTCGTTCGCAGTATTCAGCAATATATTCCGCTTGGGTGGGAATGCCCAAAGCTTTATAGTCTAGGCCAGCTAAACCAGGGAAGTGATTACTCGATGGCAGATAATACAGCATACATTGATAAGCCAGATCAGCATAAGGGTGGCCGATGGTGGAGAGCTCCCAATCAAGAACGCCCTGCACAGCGCAATTTTGTTCTTCGAACATCAAATTATCCAAACGATAATCACCATGCACAATAGAAAATTTGCCATCATCCGGTGGTAGATTTTCGTTTAACCATTCGATCAAGCTCTCCATTTCCGCTACGTGTCTCGTTTCCGAAGCTCTGTATTGTTTGGTCCAAGTGTTGATTTGACGTTCGAAATAGCCGCCTTTTCGGCCGAAGTCACTTAAGCCCACGGCGTCTACATCGACTTTGTGTAATTCAGAAAGAACGCGATTCATTTCATGATAAATCGCCGTGCGTTGTTCAGACGTGTGATCTGGCAGGCTCGGGTCCCACAGAACTTGACCGTCCATAAATTCCATCACATAGAACATGCTGCCGATAATGCTGTCATCTTCGCAAAGATGTTTAACATCAGCGACCGGAACCTGAGTGGCTGCGAGTGCCGACAATACTTTGTATTCGCGGTCGACCGCATGGGCACCGGGTAGCAATCGACCAGGTGGTTTGCGACGCAATACGTATCGTGATTCGGGGGTGGTGAGTAAATAGGTCGGATTTGATTGGCCATCTGAAAACTTTTTACTCTCAAGAGGGCCTTTAAAACCGTCGATCTTGGTTTCGAGATAAGCGCTAAGCGCGACATTGTCCAGTTGAAATTTATCGGTCATTGTAAATTAATTAATAGAAGTAACTTATTTTAGTATCTGTAATTTTGGTGATGTATCCGGCTAACATGTTGTGTTAGTTCTGCGTTTGTCGATTTGCCCGCCAAGCCGCAGGAGTCGTCGCAAACCAACGTTTAAAGGCGCGATTAAAATTAGCAGGCTCTCGATAGGCTAGATAGTAACTTATTTTACTTGCAGTGAGGTGAGTGCTACTCAGCAAGTTAATAGCATGGTCTCGCCGCACTTCTTCTAGCAAAGCCCGATAATTGCTTTCGTATTTGCCGAGTCGGCGATTAAAAGTGCGTGGTGACATAAAGTGCAACTCGGCTAGATTTTCTAATGTAGGCAATTCTTGGGCGGTAGCCAAACCGGCCAGGCGCTGATCAAAATAATGCTGCAAATGCAGTTTAACGCTGATTGCGAGATTATCAAAGCTGGCGAGTTTAAGTTTTAGTTCTCGACATTTAGTTAAGTTGCTTTGAAATGAGTGTTCGTCATAAAAAGGTGACATAATACTGCACCACGATGATGGAATACTTAAGGTGGTAACGTCAGCATCAAACTGACATTTTACGCCGAACAAATCTTCAAGTTCTTCAGCATAATTTGGCGCTGGCCATGCGAATGAGATTTGGGCATTGTTTCCTACTGGGTGGGTGATGATACTCTCAATTTGACCCAAGGTGGTGTACACCAAGTTCTCAAGAATCCAGCGCTGACTAAGAGCATGATTGGTGTTGTCGACTAACTTGATTTGGGCTTGAGTATCACTATAGCTAAATTCGAAACTCGACAATGATGAACGAACCACAGAATAATCGGCGAGCACCGTTAATGAAGTGTGCAAGTCGGGTGCGCTGAGCATTGCGTACCCCATAGGGCCATGGGCGGTAACTCCAATGCTTTGTCCGTAACTTATTAGCCATGATTCAACCCCTTGTTGCGCCATGAATTCAAACGCTTCGATGATAATTTCGCCAGCAATATAATCTTCTTCGAGTATTTTGTTTATATCAAAATTGGGAGTCTGCATGAGGGCTGTTACTAGGTCTTGATTGCCTTGCAGAATCACCTTTAGATAGGTCGACGAAATATAGGCAGAGGAACTGCATATTGAAGAACTGTTGGTTGAAGGTTCGGATTTAGAATATTGCACAATACGGACTATAAATCCCCTACAATAGATTGGCAATAAATGACAATAAAATTGTCAGAAAATGAAATCACAAAAATGGACATCTCGATTTAATCTACGCTTATCGAAATCAATTAATCGAATATCATGACTAGCTATAGCATAGAACACCCGCAGAAAGGCCGTATTGAATTCAGCGACAAAAAGCGCTGGCTTTGGATTGGCGCCGTGCTTTACCCGCTACTGCCGTTAGTCATGTTGGCCGTTTATTGGCAAGTTCCCAGTATGTGGGTGATTGTTTTGCCATTAATAATCAGCTTTGTTTTTGTGCCGTTGGTTGATTATTTATTGGGATCCGATAGAACCAACCCGCCCGAAGAAATTGTGCCGCAGCTGGACGCGGACCCCTATTACCATCGTCTGCTTGTTATTAGTTCGATGTTGCACTTTGTTGTGCTAATCGCTTCTGCATGGATTGTGGCAAATGCCGGCATGCCATTGGTATCTTTACTATTGACTGCAATGGTGATTGGTATGTTCAGTGGCAGCAGTATTAATACCGCTCACGAGCTGGGTCATAAAAACACTAAGTTGAATCGATGGTTGTCGCGCATGTCACTATCGGTAACGGGTTACGGGCACTTTTGCGTTGAACACAATCTATGTCATCACCGCGATGTTTCTACGCCCGAAGACACTGCAAGTTCTCGCATGGGCGAATCAATTTATCGTTTTATGCTGCGAGAAATTCCGGGTGCTGCTAAACGTGGTTGGCATGCTGAATCGCAGCGCTTAGAAAAACGCGGGCACGGGTTTTGGAGTTGGCGAAATCAAATTTTGCAGTCTTATGCCATGACGCTAGCCGTACAAGGTGGCTTGATTTTACTCCTTGGGTGGATATTGATTCCTTACTTTTTAGTGCATAACTTTTTTGGTTGGACCCAATTAACCAGTGCGAATTATGTAGAGCATTATGGTTTGTTGCGAAATAAGAAGTCGGATGGTCGTTATGAGCGATGTCAGCCGCAACACTCGTGGAATGCCAATCATATATTTAGCAACATATTATTGTTTCAATTAGAGCGTCATTCTGACCATCACGCGAATCCATCGAGAAATTTTCAGAGTCTGCGCAGTTTTGACGATATACCGGAACTTCCTTCAGGATATTTCGGCATGTATTGGTTGGCCTACCATCCGTGGTTGTGGTTTAAAGTGATGGATCAAAGGCTGATGGCCATACCGCATATTAACGGTGATATGAATAAGGTTAATCTTGATCCTAAGCATGCTGATCGGCTATGGGCACAATATGGCAGGCCTTCCGAGCGAATAGCCGCATAATACTTTTTTGGCTTTAATTTACAGGCTGGCTTATTTTTTACTGGCTTTGTCCCAAGTATCTCTTAAGCTGACGGTGCGGTTTAACACCATTTGGGTGCTTGAGTTATCTTCTGAATCGAAACAAAAATAGCCCACGCGTTCGAATTGAAAGCGGTCTTGGGAGTCAGCTGATGCCACACTGGGTTCAATTTTGGCGTTGTCATAAGTCTGCAGCGACTGCTCATTGATTAATTGCAAAAAATCATCGCTCGCGCCCGGATTCGGTTCAGTAAATAAGCGATCATAAACGCGTACTTGCGCATCTACCGCGTGCTGCGTGCTCACCCAATGAATAATGCCTTTTATTTTTCGTCCGTCCGGTGTTTTTCCCTTGGCGGTAAGCGGGTCATAAGTGCAGTGTAATTCAACCACCTCACCCGACGCATCTTGAATCACGTCATTGCAAGTAATAGCATAACCATAACGAAGACGTACTTCACGTCCTGGGCCTAAACGGTAAAACTTACTCGGTGGTTCTAACATAAAGTCGTCTTGGTCTATATAAACTTCGCGACCAAATGGAATTTCTCGAGTGCCCATGCTCTCGTCTTTGGGGTGGTTCTTAACCGTAAAGGTTTCCGATTGGCCTTCAGGATAATTAGTGATCACTACTTTCAGAGGTTTCAAAACGCCAAATACGCGTTTGGCATTGGCTTCGAGATCTTGCCGGATGGCATTTTCTAACACTGTCATTTCGATAACGCTGTCCTTTTTACTTACCCCAATTTCAGCGCAAAAATTACGAATCGACTCAGGGGTATAACCACGACGGCGCAGCCCAGCCAATGTTGTTAGTCGTGGATCGTCCCAGCCATTTACATAGCCTTCGTCAACCATTCTAATAAGTTTACGTTTACTCGCAAGTGTGTACTCAAGGTTTGACCTGCCGAATTCGTATTGACGTGGCAGTGGTTTTCCTTCCTCGCCTAGCAAGTTCTTCTTTACCGTGATGTTTTCTAAAATCCAATCATAAATGGCGCGATTGTCTTGAAACTCCAATGTGCAAAAAGAATGCGTGACGCCTTCCAGTGCGTCCGAAATACAATGGGTGAAATCGTACATTGGGTAGATACACCATTTATCTCCTGCGCGGTAGTGATGCGCATAGCGAATGCGATACAAAATAGGGTCGCGCATTGTGATATTCGGTGAAGCCATATCAATTTTTGCCCGCAAGGTATATTTACCTTCCTCGAACTCGCCAGCCCGCATGCGTTCGAACAAATCACGATTCTCCGCTATCGGTCTATTTCGACTAGGGCTGTCTACTCCAGGTTCCGTCAGAGTGCCACGATACTCACGCATTTGTTCGGCATCTAAATCATCGACGTAGGCCAGACCTTTATCAATAAGTTCCAATGCAAATCCATATAGATGGTCAAAATAATCAGAGGCATAACATAAGCTGGCCCATTCAAAGCCCAGCCATTCGACGCTGCCACGGATCGATTCCACGTATTCAATATTTTCTTTTTCGGGATTGGTATCATCAAAACGCAAATTACATTTACCGTCCAAACTCTCAGCCAATCCAAAATTTAAACAAATTGACTTAGCGTGCCCCAAATGAAGATGCCCGTTTGGCTCGGGAGGAAAGCGAGTACACACATAATCCACCTTGCCATTGGCAAGATCGTTCGACGCAATTGCGTATAAAAAGTAATTCGGAGAGGGTTTGCTCATTGAGAGTGAAACCTAGTATATAAATGGTTTGCGTAAGAGATATTATAAAGCAATGTCTTACTAGAAGCAGCCGCATAAGCGCTTGGTTGACGGGCCGTGCGATAACGCCTCTAAGCCGTCGCCAGAGTTAACTTTTTTCAAGCCCTAACTTTGTTTGCTGATGGTGTTCGTTTGCAATATCGGGGTAGACAAAGAAATATTTGATCGTTCGGCTTCCGCCAGCACATAGGAACGAAAAGTTTGTTTGATTCTGAGTAAACGTTTAATGTCCTTAATGTAGTAATAAACGGCCCAAGTAACGGCATAGTCGCCGGTATCGTGAACGAATATTTCTGGTTCATACTGTTCTTCACGAACGCCCTCAGCTTTATCAATTTCGATAAAGGCGCGTTTCATCATGGCGGTAACTTCTTCTTCGCTATGTTGGTAGTCGATATTAAATAGCATGCATTCACGCAAGCCTTTGGCGGAGGCAAATCGTGATAGATTCTGTAAGCCGTGGTCACGGAGCTTTGCATTGCGAATCATCAGGCGATGATTATTGCTCAAATCAAGACATTCGGTGTGGAACAGCTTAGTTTTAAATATACTGGCGACAACGGTTGAGCCGTCCATATTGAACTGAATAACATCGCCTTCTTCACATAGGCGGCTATTCAAGATAATCAGCCCACTAATAATATCGGGCGCCCAAGACGCTTGCGTCATTGCCAGAAATAGCCCAATAATTCCCAGTGCGCCACCCGCTTCCAATAAGGAGTTTAAACCTAAAATACGCAGGCAGCTGACAATCGCCACAATAGTCATGACGGTAGCTACAAAGAGACTTAGGCCGCGGCTGGAATACGTGTCTGAAATACTGACCTTGTTATTGCTGCTCCGGTTACTACTGCTACGAACTTTGCCGAAACGCTGTCGTATAAAAAAATTAATTACCTGCGTAATAAGTGCCGCGAAGTAAATGACGATAAGGCATTGCGTGATCTTGGCTGCCCAACCCGCTTCTCCTACTTCATTGTGTAATAAAAAAGCGTTCAGCAGCACTGCGGCTATGATCAAAAAGTTCAGCACGCGCATCATGCTAACGCGCGTTATTAGCCCCTCGTCATTATTCAGCCATTTACAGATCGGTTGCGCAGCAACGAACAGCACCAAACTGGCGGTAATCGTGAATAGGTCTGTTTTAGAAAATATGCTGAGTATGGTTTCCATAGTGGTGCTGATTATAGGCTAAGGCGCTGGTTTGGCGAAATTTCCGCAGATAAGTGGCTTTGTAATACCACAAGCGTCTCTAAAGAGTCATTATATGGTTTATAATATCGGTGATAGCCGTATATCGCGGCGGGTTAATTTTCTCAAAATCTGGAGCTTTTAAATGATCATTAGTATTCCTAAGGAGTCCTATGCGGGTGAAAAGCGCGTGGCGTTAACACCTGACTCTGCTATTCAAATACAAAAACTAGGCCATAAGCTGCGCATTGAATCTGATGCAGGTAAATTAGCCGAATTCAGTGACGAAGACTATACAGAAGCTGGGGTTGAAGTAGTCAACGCAGAAGCGATCTGGAAAGACACCGACATTATTATGAAAGTACGTGGTGTTAGTGAAGATGAACTCGCCAATTTGACCAAGGGTACAACACTGATTAGTTTTTTCTGGCCCGCGCAAAACGAAGAGCTGATGGCGAAGCTAGCCAAAGCTGAAATTAATGTCATTGCTATGGATTGCGTGCCGCGTTTGTCACGATCACAAAAAATGGATGCGCTGAGTTCCATGGCCAATATAGGTGGTTACCGCGCGATTGTTGAAGCTGCCAATCAATTTGGCCGATTTTTTACTGGTCAAGTTACCGCAGCGGGCAAAGTGCCACCCGCTAAAGTCATGGTTATTGGTGCGGGTGTTGCGGGCTTAGCAGCCATTGGCGCCGCTAAAAGCATGGGCGCTATTGTGCGCGCATTTGATACTAGGCTAGAAGCCAAAGAACAAGTTGAAAGTCTAGGTGCTGAATTCTTAGAACTTGAATTTGAAGAAGACGGCTCTGGTGAAGGCGGCTACGCCAAAACCATGAGCAAAGAATTCATCGATGCTGAGATGGCCATGTTTCGCGAGCAATGTAAGGAAATTGACATTATCGTGACCACAGCGCTTATTCCCGGCAAACCGGCTCCAGAGTTGATCACTAAGGATATGGTCGAAAGTATGAAATCGGGTAGTGTGATTGTTGATCTGGCTGCCGAGCAAGGAGGTAACTGTAAGCTCTCGCAAGCCGATAAAATTGTTCAGTACAGAGGCATAAAAATTATTGGCTTCACCGATTTGCCAAGCCGTTTGGCAACGCAATCTTCGCAGCTTTATTCCACTAACTTACGACATATGTTGACTGATTTAACGCCAGATAAAGATGGCGTGATTGATATCAATATGGAAGACGAAGTTATTCGCGGTGCCACCGCGGTTAAGGACGGCAAAGTAACGTGGCCTGCTCCAGCACCTAAATTGTCGGCCACACCGCCACCCGCAGCGGCTACCGCAGCACCGGCAATGCCTGAGCCAAAACCCGAAATGAGTACTGCCGACAAAGCAAAAATGACCTTTGCGGCGATGGGCGCCGGCTTGTTAGCACTGCTTGGCGTGGGGTCGGTAGCTCCACCTGAATTTATGAGTCACTTCACGGTGTTTGTGCTGGCTTGTTTTATCGGCTATCAGGTTATCTGGAGCGTAACAGCGTCTCTGCATACCCCGCTAATGAGTGTTACTAATGCTATTAGTGGCATCATCGTGGTGGGTGCTTTGTTGCAAATATCTTCTCCCTCGGGGCTGGTTGTTTTGCTGGCCTTTATCGCGATTTTAATCGCATCCATTAACATCGCCGGGGGCTTTTTAGTCACCCAGCGCATGTTAAAAATGTTTAGCAAAGATTAAGGGAGATCATTATGGGAACTATTACTGCAGCCTATATAGCCGCCGCTATTTTATTTATCTTAAGCCTATCGGGTTTAAGCGCACAGGAATCCTCTAAAAGAGGTAATTGGTACGGCATCATCGGCATGGCCATTGCCATTATTGCTACTATTTTGAATCCAAATGTCGATAGCTATGGATGGATCATTATTGCCATGGCGATAGGTGGCTTCATTGGTGCTCGCCTAGCCGCTAAGGTAGAAATGACTGAAATGCCAGAGTTGGTAGCGATTCTGCACAGTTTTGTGGGTATGGCGGCCGTGCTGGTTGGTTTTGCCAGCTATTTTGACCCCACTACCGCTTACGTTGGTACGGCTAAGACTATTCACAATGTTGAAATATATCTTGGCATTCTCATTGGCGCCGTGACCTTTACTGGTTCTGTGGTCGCCTACGGAAAATTGAATGGCAAGATTGGTAGCAAGCCGTTGCTGTTACCCGGGCGCCACTTGTTAAACCTCGGTGCTTTGGTGTTATCCATTATTATTTGCTTTTGGTTTTTAGGCGCAGGTCACGGCGCAGGAACCACTGCGCTAATTTTAATGACCTTGATCGCCTTTGCTTTTGGCGTACATATGGTCATGGCGATTGGTGGTGCTGATATGCCAGTCGTCGTCTCGATGCTCAACAGCTACTCTGGTTGGGCTGCCGCGGCCACTGGGTTTATGTTGTCCAATGACTTGTTAATTGTGGTGGGTGCGCTGGTCGGCAGCTCGGGCGCAATTTTGAGTTACATTATGTGCCGAGCCATGAATCGTAATTTTGTTAGCGTCATTATGGGGGGCTTTGGTACCACCACTGGTGGCGATAATGCCGATGATGCTGAACAAGGTGAAGCGGTTGCTATACAGGCTGATGAAGTAGCGCAATTGATTGGTGATGCAGAAGAAGTGGTCATTGTGCCCGGTTACGGTATGGCCGTTGCCAATGCTCAACATGCTGTATCGGATCTAACCAAGATGCTAAAAGACAAAGGCGTGAATATTCGATTTGCGATCCACCCGGTGGCGGGGCGTATGCCAGGCCATATGAATGTTCTACTGGCTGAAGCTAATGTTCCCTACGATATTGTTTTAGAGATGGACGAAATCAATGATGAGCTTGGCGATACCGACGTAGTTATCGTGATTGGCGCCAATGATATTGTAAATCCCGCCGCGTTGGAAAACCCGAATAGCCCGATTGCCGGTATGCCTGTCCTAGAAGTTTGGAATGCGAAAACCGTGATTGTTTCCAAACGCAGTATGGCCACGGGTTATGCAGGTGTTGAAAACCCACTGTTCTTTAAAGAAAATACCCGCATGCTGTTTGGTGATGCTAAGGACAGTGTAGA
>CAZJWW010000052.1:0-16360 GCA_964549895.1 uncultured Gammaproteobacteria bacterium | reverse complement strand
AAAAAACAGACAAATTGGGTAGTTACAAAGCTGAGCATTTTATCTGGGATGTGACCGATAGCGTTGCTACGCTCACGTTGAATCGTCCAGAACGTAAAAACCCTTTAACCTTTGAGTCCTATGCCGAGATGCGAGACTTGTTCCGTCAACTCAATTATGTCGACGATGTAGATACGGTGGTGGTCCACGGCGCTGGTGGCAACTTTTGTTCTGGTGGCGACGTGCATGAAATTATTGGTCCGCTGGTCGAAAAAGATATGAAGGGTTTACTAGAGTTCACACGCATGACCGGCGACTTAGTGAAAGCAATTAAAACTTGCCGGCAACCGGTAATAGCGGCGGTCGATGGTGTCTGTGCCGGTGCGGGTGCAATTATAGCTATGGCCTCCGATATTCGTTTTGGTACACCAGAATCAAAAGTCGCCTTTTTGTTTGGTCGAGTTGGCCTCGCGGGTTGTGATATGGGTGCTTGCGCAATCTTGCCACGTATTATTGGTCAAGGGCGAGCAACTGACTTACTCCTCTCTAGCCGTTCAATGTCGGCCGATGAAGGTTTTGCATGGGGCTTTTTTAACCAAATTCATTCTGCTCAAGAAGTTCTTGAAACGGCTCAAGCCTATGCCACGCGCTTAGTATCTGGGCCTACCTTTGCTCATGGCATTACTAAAACCATGCTTCATCAGGAGTGGAGTATGACTATAGATCAAGCCTTGGAGGCCGAGGCGCAAGCACAAGCTATCTGTATGCAGACAGAAGATTTTGCGCGTGCCTATCATGCCTTTGTCGACAAACAAAAGCCTGAGTTCAAAGGCGACTAATTAACAGTCTTAGGGCGAATACGTATGGCAGATCAGAGCTTCATCCAATGGCCGTTTTTTGACGATGCTCATCGTGCGCTTGCTAGTGAGATCCATGGTTGGGCGTCAACCGAGTTAAATTGGCTTGGGTCTGGTCACGATGATGTAGATGCATCATGCAAGAAGTTGGTAGCGCAATTGGGTGCGGCGGGGGGGCTAAAAAACTCAGTACCGGCCAGTGCGGGTGGCAACTACCCGCAATTGGATGTAAGAAGCTTGTGTTTGAGTCGCCAAACCTTGGCGTATTACTCCGGTCTAGCTGATTTTGCGTTTGCTATGCAAGGGCTTGGCAGTGGGCCAATTTCTTTGTTTGGTGATGAGGCGACACAACAACGCTACCTGACCAAGGTTGCTAAAGGTGAGCTAATTTCAGCATTCGCCCTGTCAGAGCCTGAAGCGGGGTCGGATGTTGCTGCTATGACCACAGAAGCGATAATTGATGGCGATGATTACATTTTAAATGGCACAAAAACTTGGATATCAAATGGTGGGATCGCTGATTTTTATACAGTGTTTGCGCGAACCAATGAGGCGCCAGGCGCAAAAGGTATTTCTTGTTTTTTAGTAGAGGCTGATAACCCAGGGCTGGTAATAGCAGATCGTATCGACGTGATTGCTCCGCACCCACTGGCAACAATACGCTTTGAAGATTGTAGAGTTTCTAAGCACGCTATGATTGGCCGGCCGAGTAAGGGTTTTGGTATTGCTATGGCTACCTTAGATGTTTTTCGCTCTACCGTTGGGGCGGCGGCCTTAGGTTTTGCACGTCGCGCATTAGACGAAGCTGGAAAACACGCTACGCACCGAAAAATATTTGGTGGCAAGCTGAGTGATCTAGCCATAACCCAATCTTCGCTTGGTGAAATGGCTTTGGATATTGATGCTAGTGCCTTACTTATTTATCGCGCTGCCTGGACTAAAGACACGCTCGGTAGTCGCGTGACGCGAGAAGCAGCAATGGCCAAATTTTACGCCACCGAGGCGGCGCAACGCGTTATAGATCAGGCGCTACAGCTGCATGGTGGTATGGGTGTGGTGAGCGGCAATATGGTGGAATCTCTTTATAGAGAAATTCGAGCGCTGAGAATTTATGAGGGCGCATCAGAAGTGCAAAAAGTAATCATGGGTCAACAAGCTTTACGCGAATTCGATACCTAATACATAACTAGCAAACGCTAATTTAATTCCCTCTTTTTGCTCGCTTTGGTTTACTTGCTTTGGTTTATTTTCTCTAGTTTACTTTTCGCTGGATTACTTACCATAGCCAGCGGGCATTAAAAACTCCCAAGGTGGTGTTTCGCCTCCCTTCTCACACGGAATTTCTATCACTACCGGTCCGTGTTCGGACTTCTCGATGGCCTTTGTTAAATGATTTCTAAATTCATCATAAGAATTTGAGCGAAAGGCTTGCGCACCAAAACTCTCTGCCAGTTTAACGAAGTCTGGGTTGCGTAAGTCTGAACCCACCACATTCCCATCGTAAAAATTGATTTGATCACGCCGCACATTGCCGTAGGCGTTGTTATTAAAAATCAATAGAATGACACCGATATTATATTGCACAGCTGTTGCAAGCTCTTGAATACCAAACATAATGCCGCCATCTCCAGCAATTGAGAACACAACTTTATCAGGATTAGCGACTTTCACCCCAAGGGCGGTCTGAAAGCCGTGGCCTAGATTGCCTTGATAGCCACCCGATATAAATTGCTGAGGTTTGTAGACTGGGAATCCGAACCAAGCGGTAAACCCTACTTGCGAGATTTCCTCGACTAAGATGCCATCGTCTGGCAGTACCTCGCGCATGATGTTGAGGTAACTCATTTGCGGTTGAACCTTTTGTATTTCTTGCCAACTCTCTTGCTTAACTTGCTCGAACATTTCCACTTTTGAATCTGGCGTAGGTGGGTCGGTTTGCAACTCGTTTAACAGCGCACGGGTAGCCAATTGCGAATCTGCAAGAATTGAGACGTCTGCCCGCAATCGAACCAGCTGCGTGGGGTCAATATCAATTCGTATTAATTTGCAATGCGACACCCCTGATTGCCAACGAAAAGCCGGTAATTCCAAGCGCGATCCGATGCCGATGGTTAAATCTGAATCCGCATAAAGTTTGTAACCCGCGGCACAATTAAAGCCGTATGGGCTGTCATCTGAAACAATGCCTCGCCCACCTCTAAAGGAAACCACAGGGGCTTGCAGTAATTCGGCTAAGGCAATGATCTCTTCGGAAGCATGAATAGCCCCGCTACCGACTAGAATCATCGGGTTTTTGGCAGCACGAAGCATTTCCGCCGCGGCTTTAATAGTGTCGGGATTGGCTTCGTAACTTGCCGATGGTAGATCTGGAAAATTGAGGTCAACGGGCGCTTTCTCAGCTAAAATATCCATTGGTACTTCCAGAGCCACAGCGCGAATACGTCCCGTGGTTAAGTGTTTGAACGCCGTTGCCATTAGGGCGGGTGTTTCAGCAGCATGATCTATGCGTTCAGCCCATTTGGTCAATATCCGTAAAATCCCTAATTGGTCAGCCAGCTCATGGAGCATACCGTGGCCTACACCAATGTAAGTGCTTGGTACCTGGCCCGCGATACACAGCACTGGCGTATTGTGCGCGGTGCATAGTGCCGCCGTAGAATTAAGTAAACCAGGGCCTGGTACCACGCAGTAGGTGCCGACCTTGCCTGTTGATTTAGCGTATCCAAAAGCCATGTAACCAGCGCCTTGTTCGTGGCGTGTAACGACTAGCTTTATGTCGTCTTGGTAACGACTAAGGGCGTCAAAAAATGCATATGTTTGTGCGCCAGGTATAGCAAATATGGTATCCACGCCGCGCTCGATTAAGGATTGGATAATCGCATCAGAACAGGTTATTTCTTGTGTCATTATTTTTGGCGTTCTTAGTTAATTTTTATTAGTTAAGTGCTTTGCGTCAAATTCTATTAGTTATATTTTATTAGCTAAATTCACATGCGTAAATTAAACGTTATGCCTCAAAGGTTAACAGATTATCGTCAGTTTTTTAGCCCTTATAATTACCGTGCCCGTGACGCCAGAAAGAGTTTTATCAAACATAGAAAAGTTGCCAAAATACCGTGCACCTTTCTGAACTGATTCTATTTGCGTATACTGCGAAAGCCTTATAAATGATGCTGGAACCTACAGCCGCTATTTAGAATCAGTATGGAAATTCACTACAAAACTATTATCAACGTTAATTGGGGGGATTCTGACCCGTTTGGCTTGGTTTATTTTCCACGGATGATGGCGTGGTTCAATGACACTGAACATGAGCTATTTCGCCGTGCCGGTTATCCTGTCAACAAAATGGTGGACACTGATCGAACGGCCTTCGTAATGGGGAAAATAGATTTTCGTTTTGAAGGTCCAGCCGCTTATGGAGACAAAGTGGTTGCCTCCATTGATTTAGAGAAAGTCGGTAACTCAACGATGCATTGGCGGTGTAAAGCTGTACAGCAAGAGGGCGGGGCGATCATTACTCAGGGAATGGCAACGCGAATTTATGCGGAAATTTTAGAGGATGGAAATCTGGCTTCACGGCCCATTCCAAATTCCATTCTAGAGGCGTTGCAATCCTATACATCGAATTAGCGACTCAATTAGACAGTGCGGATATCGTTTGATTAAAGGTCTCACCCGCATCATCTTCTAAGGCGCCCTTAGTTAGTTTTGAAATCTGCTCTGGCTTTAACTTATGGTTTTGGCAGGCTTGCAGTATTTGTTCAATCTGACTGCTGCCGCGCTCACGAGTTTTGCCATAACCCTTCACCACTCTGGCTGCTTTGGTGATTTCCAATGCTGCTTGTCTGTCATCCGCCGCATAGTGTTTGATTTGTTTTAGCCAGCTGTTTATCTGCTCATGCTCGTGCTGATAGCTGTACTGAGATCGCCGCCATTTGCGTGTCAATGCCATCATTCTCAATACGCTAAAGCTAACTATAGTATCGGTCCTTAGGCGTTTGCCTTTGGTAAACGGTGCAGCAAGTTTGCGACAAGTGGGCGAGGCGAGCACCCATCTCGCCACCCTTGCGGGTAGCGGTTGGCAAAGCTCTTCCAGCCTGGGCGCGAAAAATTCGGTAAGATGATAGATCTGGTCGTCAGCGGCACCAACCTCCGTTTTAATCTTACTCTGACGAGCTGCACGAGTTTTTATCTGCGCGACTCGCGCCGTGTCTTCAAAACACATCCACAAGGCTAAGTGTCTTGCTGCCTCGTTGGTAAGCTGGTGATCGCTTTCCTTGCCGTCTAATTGCAAAATAGCGTCTAACTCATCTAGGTATTGATTGGCGTAATCAGAATCTTGATAGTCAAGCAGCTTTTCAATACCGAGCGTAATGAACTCATGACAACGAGTAGGAAAGCTGTTTTCAATTCTCGATAGTAGCGCTGCGCCCGTTTGTGTTGTGGCCTTCGGTAGGGTAAAGGCGGCTTCTTGGAGTTTGGGTTCTGCTTGTATCTTTTGCGCTGTATTTGTATCCGCTGCTTCAACGATTATGTTTGGTGCAATCGCTTTGTTGTAGCTGGCATTAAATGCAGCGAGGTTGTTCTCAACCATTTTACCGCTCGCGGAGATCACCGCTTGATAATCCGTTTTTGAGAATGGTAGTGCCTTGCTTCCAGCAAGTGCGCCAAAAAGCGTCGCACTAATCACGGTGTTGTGCTGATCCGCCAACTCACGCATGTCATAGCTAACAAGGTTTTTGCATTGTTGACTAGCGACTTTTGAGATTAATTCGGTGTTCGTTCGACCGTCGCTGAGAACAACTTTTTCGGTAATGCCGAAAACGTGATGATTGGATGCAATCAAGGTGGTTCGATCTTTGCTACAAAACCCACGTTGAATCAACCGACCGGCTTCGGCTATTTCTGAGGAGATAGCGATATCAATGTCGCCAGGCGCCGGGAACATGGACATGATTGGTGCTCTGCTTGAATTGCCTGAACCGGATTCGTTTATATCTCTACCCGGAAAAAGTTCAATATAGTAAATTGTTGCACCGGTACGCTGAGCAACGCCAGCAATAGATGTTGCTTGAGCATACCAGCCTGCGTTATAAGCAACCTCTTCGATCCATGCAACTAGAGTGCCACCGCCTTCACCGCCAAGGGCCGCGATTACTATATTAGTGGTTTTAGTATCCGCGGAATGCACGTCTATAGACCTTGCTGTTGTTGTTTACGTTCCACTCGGGCCTGAACCCAGCCTATGTAAGAACGACGGATTTTATTGAGAAACTTGTCACTGGTTGATGGGTTATGAACTAAATCTACCCGCGAAAAAGAAGGGCAGAGTACCGCAGAATGAACATTTTCACCGCATACGCCACAGCCAACACAGCTGTTGTCTACATAAGAAACAGGGTCGTCACGCAAGGGGTCAGGGTTTGCTTTAATGGTGAGCGATGGGCAACCCGATAAACGGATACACGCATGATCGCCGGTGCAAGTGTCGCTATCAATGACAAAGCGCGCTTTCAATGTGCGCTTACCGTCCTCGATAGCTTTTTTCATAATGGGTTTAACGCGCCGTTGTTTGTTCAACATGCACTCGCCCTCAGCTACAATCACTTTTAGACCGGGTGCTGTAGTAGACAAAGCTTCACGCAACGTTTTTTTCATTCCATCAATGTCGTAAGTTGACATGGTACGTATCCATTCAACGCCCGCGCCGGCACAAGCTTCTTCAATGGATTGCTCATCCACGCGTTTGGCCTGCTTAGCATCAACTGTCACCGCTATTTTGTTATTGGGTTTCACTAGTGAGGGAATATCTTGTCCACCCGTCGCTGCTGAGTAGCCATTATTAATGACGATGAGCAGACCATCATGTTTGTTAAATACGGCGCTCGTTACGCCGCTGGTCAAGCCGTTATGCCAGAATCCTCCGTCCCCCATAATACTAATTGCTTTATGAGGAATGGTGTTACGTATGCTCGACGAGCTTGCCAACGATAAGCCATAACCCATGATTGTGTTGCCAAGGTTGAAAGGGGGTAGCGTTGCGAAGGAGTGACAGCCAATATCGGAACTAATGTGAAAGGTGCCGAGTTCTTCTTGCACTTGCTTGAGAGCACTAAACAATGGGCGTTCGGGGCAACCTGTGCACAGCCCAGCGGGGCGGGGCGGAACATTCGTATCGAGTGATTCGGCGGCCAGCTCATCTAGGTTTTCAACAATCGAGTTGACGGTTGGAATGCTAGAGCTAAGATCGGTATTTTGCAAAAAATCAGAAAGCCCTTGCAGCATCACGCTGCCACCGTACTCCCCGGCCAGTGGAAAAATATCTTTTCCGTATAACTTACACGGCACGTCGGCTTTGCGCAGGATGCTATGCAGATTATGCTCAATGTACTCCGGCTGGCCTTCTTCGAGAATCAATACCTGTTCTTTATCGCGGCAAAAATCGACGATTTCATCGGGGACCAATGGGTAAGTTACGTTCATTACGTACAAGGGAATATCGCTATCACCAAACACGTTTGATAAACCCAGTCGTTCCAGCCCGCGAATTAGCGTGTTGTAAAGCCCGCCCTGCATGATGATGCCGAGCTTGCTGTGCTTGCCAGCGAAAACCTCATTCATTTTATGTTGTTTTATAAACTCAATCGCGCGCGGCCAGCGTTCACCAATTTTATCGCGTTCTTGTTGATAGACATTCGGTGGTAAAATTATTTTGTCTATTTCGCGTTTTGGCGTAACGGGATTATCTGGAGTGAATGTGGGTGACCTATTGTCTTTGGCAATGAACTCTCCAGTGGCGTGGCAACTACGAATGCGCATCATGAAGAACAATGGCGTATTGCTAGCTTCAGATAGTTGAAAACCTTTTTCGATGGAATCAACAATACTGCTCATATTCGGTCGCGGATCGATCAACCACATTTGCGATTTCATGGCGAAGGCGTGCGTGCGTTCTTGCATGATGGAAGAGCCTTCGCCGTAGTCTTCACCAATAATGACCATGGCCCCACCGCAAACGCCGCTGGACGCGAGATTCGCTAAAGCATCTGATGCGACATTAGTGCCCACCGTGGATTTCCAGGTAACAGCTCCGCGCAATGGATAATTGACGGACGCGCTTAGCATGGCCGCCGCAGTGGCTTCGCTGCCCGACGCTTCAAAACTGGTCCCCAGTTCTGAGAGTATGTCCTGGGCATCGTTAAGCACATCCATTAAGTGCGAAATAGGCGAGCCTTGGTAGCCACCAACATAGGAGACCCCCGACTGGAGCAACGCTTTGGTAACCGCTAAAATGCCCTCGCCGCGAAATACTTCGCCGTTCCCCGCTCGAAGTTTTAAGACTTCTTTTTTAAATGATCTTTCGGCCATTATTTACTCTACTTCACCGATAAAATTACTGTTATGGTTTTACGGCGGTCACTTCTATCTCAACCTGCGCGCGGTCTTCCATTAGAGCTGACACTTGTACGACGCTCATCACTGGAAAATTTTTACCAATCAATTCTCGGTAAACTTGCCCGAGTTCAACAGTGCGCGCAAGGTATTCTCGTTTATCTATGATATACCAGGTCATGCGTGTAATGTGTTCCGGACCAGCTTGCGCTTCGCCTAAAAGATCGATGATGTTTTGCAGGGTTTGACGGCATTGATCAATGAAGTCGTCGGTTTCAAATTCGTAGTCTTTATTCCAACCGATTTGACCACCTAGGTAAATTTGTTCGCCGCTGGCGACTATACCATTGCTATAACCTTTGGGTCTTGGCCAGCCTTGAGGGCTCAGTATTTTATGCATAATAAAATTGGTATTGAATTGGTTGAGTTGTAAATTAGCGATACTCTCGAGGGGCAACCAATCGGCGTTTGCCGTCGAGGCTTTTGGTGATTCCTGCCTCATCTAGTTTGGTTCTGTCCCAGAGTTCACAGGTGACTTGTTTATGTTTTTGATCTAAGGCTTCGCAATAGTTACTGTACCGACAAATGATCACTTTGTCTCCATCGCCATTTTTCACTTTTCGAAACCAGTCAGGGTCTGCCAAAGCTTGACGTGCATAGGCGATGACGTCCGCTTGGCCGTCTTGAAGCACCTTTTCGGCTTGTTCAAAGTTATGAATGCCACCAGCGGTAATTAATGGCACATCAAAGCCATTGTCGTTGAGTGATTTTTTGATTTGCTCGCTGGCGGGTAAGTTTCGACCAAACGGGCCCTTCTTATCCGACACATATTGTGGCATACATTCGTAACCGCTTTGTCCTGTATAAGGGTAAGCGGCGGCCCCCACCTTAGGTTGCTTGGCATCGTCAAATTTGCCACCACGGGAAACTGAAATAAAGTCCATACCTGCAGCGGCAAATTGCTTAGCGAAATAGACCGCGTCTTCTACATCGGAACCATTGCTAATTATTTCATCGCTTAGAAAGCGACAGCCAACGATAAAGTCGCTATTTACCGACGCGCGAACATTATGAAAAACTTCTAACGCTAGCTTCACTCGATTTTCTTTTTCGCCACCATAATCATCTTCACGGGTGTTGGTTCGCGACAAAAAGGAGGACATGGTGTAAGCATGTGCGTAGTGTAATTCAACGCCGTCGAAGCCGGCTTGCTCGGCTCTTTGTGCGGCTTGCGCGAACAATGTTGGTAGGCGTTCAGGTAAATCGGCTATCCATGGCAAGTGTGTGTCGGTAACGCGCTCGCGATAGCCGTGGGTTAGGGCCTCTAATTCTCTGGAAGAGAGAAACGCAGCCAGCTCATCGTCGTTTTTAGTTTGTAGAATGGCCCGAATTTTATCATCGTCAGGTTCTTCTAGTAGCTCGCGGTGGCGATCTGTGATCTCCAAAAACCGTTGCAGGTATTTTTCTTTATTCGGGCGTTTGCGAATCGATAGAAAGTCAATAATTTGAATGAACACCTTAGTGTTGCCATCGCTGGCTTTACGAATAGTGTCGACCAATTTTCGCAGTCCCGGGATATGACTGTCGTTGCTTATTCTTAGTAGCGGGCCGCTGGCGATATCACGGATCCCGGTTGCTTCGATCACGATAGCGCCAGGTTGACCTTCAGCAAAGCGCTGATACCAATCGAGTACGTCTGGAGTTAACTCACCTTCTTCGCTGGCGCGCCAAGGTACCATGGCGGGAATCCAAGTTCGTTGGTTTAATTTCAAGCGACCAATCGACAGCGGGCTAAATAGAAGAGAATCGGCAGCCTGAGCCGCACTAGGCCATTTACCCGCACTCGCTGTATGTTTGATTCTTTCTTTAGGTCGCCACATTAGTTTGCTACATATTCTGTGAAGAGATATTTACTTTAAGCTTAAAATAAATATCTTACACTTAAAGCAATATTTATCAATCGTAATCTCAGAGAATTTTTATTTTCTGCTAATTAATTTGCGCAACAAATTTCTAAGTTCTTTTAGTTCTTTGGCTGACATATGATCTAACGAGCGGTCCTCGTAGTGATTTGCTGTCTCAATTAGTTGATCTATCAGTTTTTTCCCGGAGTTGGTTATGGTGACGTTAGTCTTGCTACGGTATTCTGGAAGGCGCTCGCGCTTAATAAGGCCGTCTTTCTCTATTCGGTCCAGCGCTTTACTTAAGGTTGATTGATTAACCAATGCTTTTGCAGCAAGTTGATTGACGGTGTCGGCTTGGTAACGAATTGAGGAAAGTACGCGCCAAGCCAAGACTGAAACGCCTTCATCTTTGAGCTTGGCGTGAAAAGGCGCGCTAACTTCATAGCTACACCTTGCAAGTAGGTAACCTAAATAGTTTTCTGCAAATTCTGGCATTTCTGTATATTTTCATTTAATATGAATTTTCATATAATATCATATTGGCGTTAAACTTACGCAAAAGTCTTCACCGATGCCTCCAAAAAGCGTTTACCAACAATTAGAACAATCAGCAAAACTATACGCAGATCGGCCTTTTTTGCACTTCCCGGCGATTGCGGTGGGTACGCCAGATAGTTTCGATGCAAGCTATGCGCAGGTGCTCGCCGCGACCAACAGTCTAAAAATGCAATACGCTGACACTGGATTGACAGTCGGCGACAAGGTCGCCATCTTGTTAGAGAATAAGCCAGAGTTCTTTTTCCACTGGTTTGCCTTAAACGCCCTTGGTGTTTGTGTGGTTCCGGTCAACGGCGAATTAATGATTGATGAGGCCGGTTATTTGATTAGTAATAGCGATGCTTGCAGTGTCGTTGGCTTTGCCCACACTCTAGAATATCTCAACGAGGTTGTAGCACATGCCGGATTGGATATCCCCGTGGTGGCTGACACTGCCATCGACACTTTGTCGCTAACTAATTTGTCGCTAACTAATATGAGAAAGAATGATGAATCGATTGGGCTCGATACTCACTGCGCTATTCTTTATACCTCAGGCAGTACGGGCAAACCCAAAGGTTGTTTACTAAGTAACGACTATTTCTTGTTAAGCGGTGCGAAGTATCGCGATGCTGGTGGCTATTGTCGTCTAGAAACCGGTAAAGAACGATTGATAACACCGCTACCGTTAGTGCACATGAATGCCATGGCGTGCTCTTCTATGGGTATGATGATGAGTGGTGGTTGCCTAATTCAGATGGATCGTTTTCATCCGAGAAGTTGGTGGCAAGTGGTTAGGGAATCACGTGCCACGATTATTCACTATCTAGGAGTCATGCCAGCGATTTTGCTAAAGCTACCTGAGGGTGAAGACGATTTTTCTGATCAACTAAAATTTGGATACGGCGCGGGAATTAATCCAGTGCATCATGATGTTTTTGAGAGTCGGTTTGGATTTCCATTAATTGAAAGTTGGGGAATGACTGAAACTGGCAACACTAATTGTATTGCGGCCTTTGAAGAGCCGCGTCATGTCGGTACTTCGTGCATTGGTAAACAACCTGATACCGTAGACATTAAATTAATAGACGAACAAGGCCAGGAGGTGGCGTGTGGCGAACCTGGTGAATTGCTCGTTCGTGCCAAGGGAAACAATCCCAAGAGAGGTTTTTTTTCAGGCTATTATAAGAACGAAGAAGCAACCAAAGAAGCATGGCAGGGTGGTTGGCTAAATACCGGTGATATCGTTCGCCAAGGTGAAGACGGTTCGTTTCATTTTGTGGATCGATTAAAAAATGTGATTCGTCGCAGTGGTGAAAATATTTCAGCGCTAGAAGTTGAGGCAATACTCAGTTTGTCTGAGGACGTTGCTCATGTCGGTGTAGCAGCCGTACCTGATGAAATTCGTGATGATGAAGTAATGGCGAGTGTTATCGTTGCCGAAGGGTCTACGCCGAGCCGAGAAACGGCTGAAAGAATTTTTAATCATGCTAAGCAATCATTGGCTTATTTTAAGTTGCCTGGATACGTAGCGTTTGTAGATGCACTACCATTGACACCATCCAATAAACCGCAGCGCGCCGAGCTAAAAAAACAGGCGAGAGAAATCGTAGCGGAACTTGAAGCGCATCAAGTTTGCTTTGATCTACGCAATCTTAAAAAGAAATAATGATCATAGCCAATAACAAATCCAGCTCTTATGAAGGTGTTGCACTGGTATCTCCGGTGACTTATGCCTATCAAAAGCAGGATGATTCCCATGGCGCTGCTTGGTATATCGGTGGTGTACTGCGAGAATTATTGAGCCAATCCGGACTAGATAAAGACCAGGTTGATGGCATGGCCGTGTCAAGTTTTTCGATGGGCGTTGATACGGTTACCACATTGACTCAGCACTTTGATATTTCACCGCGTTGGCTTGAGCAGCTACCCTATGGTGGTTGTTCTGGTGTGATCGCTTTGCGCCGAGCAGCACGTGCAGTGCAGGCAGGGGATGCTAATGTAGTGGCCTGTATTGGTGGCGATGCCTCAGGTCACCGATCGTTTGAAGTGATGACCAGCCAATTCAGTAGCTTTACGCAAAATGCGTCGTTTCCGTATGGTGCTGGCGGGCCGAATGCTGCGTTTTCATTGATTACTCAACACTATATGGAACAGTACGGCGCCACCCGAGAAGATTTTGGGCGTATCGCGGTTGATCAGCGGTACAACGCTAACCATTACGCTTCGGCTTTGTTCGGCCATAAAACATTGAGTATGGAGCAGTACATAAACTCCCGCCCCGTTGCAGGTCAATTGCATCTTTTCGATTGCGTTATGCCTTGTACAGGCGGCGAGGGCTTCTTGGTAATGAGTGTAGAGCGAGCAGAACAATTGGAATTGCCGTATTGCGTGGTGCTTTCGAGTGGCGAGCTGCATAACGCTCACTCGCGCGATGCCGTTCAATTGCGCGGTGGTTGGACTGAGTTCATTGATCAAATGTATGCGGATGCTGGTGTTACGGCAAAGGACATCGATTTACTGCAAACTTATGATGATTATCCTGTTATCAGCATGATGCAATTTGAAGATTTAGGTTTCTGCAAAAAAGGCCAAGGGCCCCGTTTTGTGCAGTCTACCGATATGCGTTTTGACGGATCAGGTGAGCATAAAAATAAATTACCGCACAACACTTGCGGTGGTCAACTGTCGGTTGGCCAAGCCGGTGCGGCCGCTGGGTATATGGGCGTGGTCGAAAATATTCGGCAGTTAACTCAGCAAGCAGACAAAAACCAAGTGGTAAATGCTCGCGTTGGCTTAGCGAGTGGTTACGGCATGATTAACTATGATCGCGGTTTGTGTTCAGGAGCCGCAATTATGGCTAGCAGCGATTTCGTAGGAGGATCCTAGTGGGCAGTAAGCATATTAAACGGCGTGTTCTAACCTATGAAAAACCTTGGATAAGAGAGAACCCAAAGCCGCCCAAGACTCGGACCTTATTGGGAATGGCGTTTAGCGCAGCGAATTACCAAGGTGTTCTGAAGCTGCAACATTGCGAAGATTGTGAGAGCATTAACTATCCCCCGCGAGAAGTTTGTCGTCATTGCCTACGCGACCAATTGGTGTGGCGTGACACGCCACCCGACGGCACAATCTTGAGCGTGTCTGAGTTATTTCACAGTCAATGGGAGTTTTATAAACGTAAAATCAAGACCGCGCCATGGCCCATAGTAACGGTTAAGGTTGCTAGCGAAGTTATGTTTGCGCATCTCGCTCAATATACCTTTACTGAGTTAGATAAGTCGCTACCATTAGCGGAGGCCTTACCTTCAGGCACACCAATCAAGGTATTTACGGCAAGCGATTCAACGTTTAACTCTGTATTGATCGCTGTTTCTACAGATACCGATGTCAGTACCGTTGCGCAACGAGTCGCCATCGTTGACGAGCTCGGTATTCGAGAAACGGGTTAACTCTACTAATGGGGCCTGACTATGAGTAATAAGACATGACCAATAAGCACAAACAAACAATTGTCGTCACTGGTGGCAGTACCGGTATTGGTTTAAGTATTTGCCAAACATTGTTAGAGCAGGGCTACCAAGTGGTGAACTTGTCGAGGCGCGCGGCCTCAGTTAAAAACAAAGAGTTCGAAAACGCAGAATTGCATAACTATGCCGTCGACCTAAGTGACAAAGCGGCAGTCTCCAAGTGCGCAGAAACAATTGGTGCTGACTTTAATGTAGTTGCTTTTGTACACAATGCAGGCTTGATTCGAGCCAATCTTCTAGAGGATGTTCAGCTTGAAGATTTAGAATATCTAACGCAGGTACATATTGGTTCGGCTATTCGTTTAACTCAAGCGTTCTTGCCTACTATAAAGGCAGCAAAACATGGTCGTATTGTACTTATCACATCTCGGGCGGCATTAGGTTTACAAACTCGTACATCCTATAGTGCCACTAAGTCTGGAATGATGGGGATGGCACGAACCTGGGCCTTAGAGCTTGCCGAATATGGCGTTACGGTTAATACCGTGGCGCCAGGGCCGATCGAGGCCACGGAAATGTTTGATGCCGTGGTGGAAGACGGTAGCGACAAGAAAAAGGCTTTAGCCGCCAGTATTCCAATAAAACGTATCGGTTTACCTGGAGACGTCGCCAATGCCGTGAGCTTTTTTATTAAACCCGACAGTGGTTTTATAACTGGTCAAACTCTAATGGTTTGCGGTGGCTCGAGTTTAGGTGGCTTGCCCCTCTAGGGAGATTGAAATGAGTATTAGCAAACAACAATTAGATGATTGGGTACAAGACACCAAGGCACACAAAAACGTGTATATCGATCATCAAGTGTTTGATCTCGAAATGCAGCGTATTTGGGGTAAGTCTTGGATATTTATTGGGCACGAGAGTCAGGTGGCACAGCCAGGAGAATACCTTACCTTAGATTTTGCTGGCATGCCTGCAATGATGGTGCGTGCTAAAGATAATGCAATTCACGTGTTGCATAATCGCTGCGGTCACAAAGGTTCAAAATTAGTTTCGAAACCGTGTGGTAAGGGTTCAAAATTTACCTGCCCCTATCATGGTTGGACCTATAAGCTGGATGGGAAATTAGTCGGTGTGCCACATCAAGCGGGCTACGAAGGTACAGGTTTTGATAAGACCGACCCTCAATTTAGTATGCAGAGCTTTCGCTCTGAAAGCTATCGCGGTTTTGTCTTCGCTACTCTAGACCCTGACATGGTTGGTCTTAGTGAGTGGCTCGGAGAATCGGCGATCACCATTGATAATCTGTGTGACCGCGCACCAGATGGTGAAGTAGAAATTGCCGGTGGTGTCCTTAAGTTTGATCATGAGTGTAATTGGAAGTTATTCACTGAAAATCTAAACGACACTATGCACCCGATGATTGTGCATAAATCGGTGGTTGATGCAGCCAATCAATACATTGCTACTTTAGCTGATGATTCTCCCAGTAAAGCCGAAGCAGAGATCATCCCGCCTTTTGGTTCGTCCTATGAGATTTATGAGGAGAGTGGTATCACTGGCTTTGATTACGGCCATCATTACGACGGTGGCAAGATCAGTATTCATTCAAACTATACGGTCATTCCCGAATACAAAGAAGCTATGCTGAAGAGTTATGGAGCAGAAAAAACGGACCAAATTTTGAGTTATAACTCACACAATACACTTTACTATCCGTCTGTCACGTTTAAGTCGGCCATTCAGAATATTCGTGTAGTTCGCCCGATTTCCGCCAATAGAACAGTCATTGAAACGTATTCGTTTCGATTAAAAGGAGCGCCAGAAAGTATGTTGCAGCGCACCCTTCTTTATTCTCGTTTAATCAACTCTAATGGTTCTATGGTGGGTGCAGATGATTTAGCAGTTTACCAACGCGTGCAGCGCGGTTTGCAATCGGGTGCTAGTGACTGGGTTGAATTCCATCGCAATTACGGTGCTGATCAACGCGCCGGAAATCGAGTGACTAATGTGGGAACCAGTGACCTCGATGTGCGTACTCAATTTAGGGCCTGGAAGCATTATATGGTAGGCGCGCCACTTTCCGGAGAAACACAGTGAGTTCCTCGTTAGTACTAGAACAAGTGACCGAGCTGTTATACGCAGAAGCCGACTGTCTAGATAACACAGACCTTGACGCCTGGATAGCACTTTATACGGACGATGGCACTTATTGGATGCC
>CAZJWW010000051.1:2772-16682 GCA_964549895.1 uncultured Gammaproteobacteria bacterium | reverse complement strand
GCGACCCCCGGCGTGACAGGCCGGTATTCTAACCAACTGAACTACCGCTCCGCATATTCAAATTTTAAACTACTCTAATTTTAAACTACTCGACAGACTGACTCTAAAACAGAGCCAACAGCTTTTAGCTATTTTTCAAAAAAAGAACTAAAACTCAAAGAGCCTTCAGCCTCTTATTTATATTTTTTCAAAAAATAAATAAGACTTAAATGGTGGGTGCTAGAGGACTTGAACCTCTGACCCTCGCCTTGTAAGGGCGATGCTCTACCAACTGAGCTAAGCACCCGATAATTAGCTTTAGTCTTTGTGTTGTTCGAACCGTAACATCCGAAGCCGCGCTAGTTTAATGCATCTTTAGATATATGCAATAAAATTTGTTTCATTTTTGCTAAAAAAAAGCCCAGCGCTCGCTGGGCTTTCTATTATTCTCTCACACAATGTGAAGCGAATACTGAAACAAATGTTGAAACAAATACTGTTTAGTTCAATGAATCTTTTAGAGCTTTACCTGCTTTAAATTTGGCCAAATTTGAAGCTTTGATTTTAATGGTTTCACCGGTACGGGGGTTACGACCGTCACGTGCAGCACGACGACTTACAGAGAACGTTCCAAAGCCTACGAATGTAACACTATCGCCTTTTTTAAGCGCACCTGTGATTCCATCTAATACTGCGTCTAACGCGTCACCTGCCGTTGATTTAGAGATATCAGCCTTGGCTGCAACGATGTCGATCAGTTCTGATTTATTCACACTTAATTCCTCATGAGTTGTTTGTTCATTGTTTAGTAGCTGAATTACCTAGTCGTAAGTCAGCGTAGGTAGATGGCATTTAGCAATAAGTAAGATGATCGACCAACAGTACAAAAAAATGTGATAGTAAAGTGGATCACAAATAAAATGGCCTTTTTGAACTGTATAAAAACACCTTATTGGCAATTGCATGCC
The DNA here is from genome assembly GCA_964549895.1 of uncultured Gammaproteobacteria bacterium. Taxonomy (GTDB): domain Bacteria; phylum Pseudomonadota; class Gammaproteobacteria; order Arenicellales; family Arenicellaceae; genus Arenicella. Next base: position 15,735 of record CAZJWW010000051.1, on the reverse strand, counting down.
CACGATAGTTGCCCCTGAGAGAGGCTTGGGAAAACTTCAAAACAACTAGTTTCACATTCGACTGATTTACTAATTATTCGAGTGACCTTTTCCCTTCACCGCGCCTTGTATCATGTTCCTTTTACACGGGAATTACAATATTGACTTAACAAATAATTTTAGGTAGAGCCAGTAACTATAAGGGTTTCAAGCCGATTATCGAGAGTTAATGGTTAATCTTGCGTTTCAATAATGCGTTCGATCATGTTGATTTTGAACGATTGTTTTCTGATGGAAATAATCAGAATTAATGACGCGCAGGAGTCTCAGAACGAGTACTATCGTCCGCGCTTGACACGCTCTTTTTAGCGCTAGACGCTTTATCATCAACAATAGGCATCGACGTGAGTGCTAGTTCGAGTACTTCATCGATCCATTTCACAGGTTTAATGTTTAAATCGGCTTTAATTTCGTCAGAAATATCGGCCAAATCTTTTTCATTTTCATGTGGAATGATTACCGTTTTAATAGCGCCACGGTGCGCCGCTAGTAATTTTTCTTTCAAGCCACCGATAGGCAGAACCTCTCCTCGTAGAGTAATCTCGCCAGTCATAGCAACATTAGATCGCACGGGAATATTGGTAGCCGCCGAAATCAATGCCGTACACATACCAATACCGGCACTTGGGCCGTCTTTAGGAGTGGCTCCTTCGGGAACATGAACATGAAAATCTCGTTCTGAGAAATAGGCATTATCAATACCTAGGCTTGCGGCGCGTGACCGCACCACGGTCACCGCGGCTTGAATCGACTCTTGCATAACGTCGCCAAGTTTACCAGTATAGGTTTGCTTGCCTTTACCGGGCACCACCACGGACTCAATAGAAAGCAATTCGCCGCCCACCGAGGTCCACGCCAAGCCCGTTACCTGTCCAATGCGATTTTCTTCTTCAGCTAAACCGAAGCTAAACTTGCGTACACCTAGGTAATCTCCTACGTTGTCGCCGTTCACAACGATTTTCTCTAGCTCGCCACTGACTAATAATTTTTTCGTGACTTTACGACATATCTTAGCGATTTCTCGCTCCAATCCGCGCACGCCAGCTTCACGCGTGTAGTAGCGAATGATGCCCAGAATAGCCGAATTATCAATCTCAATCTCTGAATCACGCAGACCATTATTTTTTCGCTGCTTAGCCACTAAATAACGAAGTGCAATATTGAGCTTTTCATCTTCGGTATAGCCTTCTAAGCGAATAACTTCCATGCGATCGAGTAATGGCCCCGGAATATCCAAACTATTGGCAGTAGCCACAAACATGACTTCTGACAAATCGTAGTCCACTTCCAGATAGTGATCTGCAAAGGTATTATTTTGTTCCGGATCTAAAACTTCCAACATCGCCGAAGCAGGGTCACCTCGGAAATCAGCGGCCATTTTGTCGATTTCATCCAATAAAAACAATGGGTTCTTAGTCTTAACCTTAGACATGTTTTGAACTATCTTGCCAGGCATGGATCCAATATAGGTACGCCGATGACCTCTGATTTCAGCTTCGTCACGTACGCCACCTAAGGACATTCGAATGAACTTTCTGTTAGTCGACCGCGCAATTGACTTACCTAAGGACGTTTTACCCACGCCAGGCGGGCCAACCAAACAAAGAATCGGGCCCTTCATTTTCTTTAAACGTTGTTGGACGGCGAGATACTCTAAAATACGCTCTTTAACTTTTTCTAGACCAAAATGATCTTCATCTAAAATCTTTTCAGCTGCTTGAATATCACTGCGCACTCTAGAACGTTTTTTCCACGGTACTTGCACTACCCAGTCAATGTAGTTTCTCACCACTGCAGCTTCAGCCGACATCGGAGACATCATTTTTAACTTCTTAACTTCGGCTTCAACTTTTTCGAGTGCCTCCTTTGGCATGCCGGCTTTATCTATCTTAGATTGAATTTCATCAAGCTCACTCTGGCCTTCTTCGGACTCGCCGAGTTCGTTTTGAATGGCTTTCATCTGCTCATTCAAATAATACTCTCGCTGACTTTTTTCCATTTGTTTTTTGACACGCCCGCGAATTTTCTTTTCAACGCGGTGCATGTCTAGCTCCGACTCCATAAAAGACAGCACATGATCCAATCGTTCGCTCAAATCATTGGATTCTAATAGGAACTGTTTGTCATCAAGCTTTAAATCGAGAAAACCAGCAATAGTATCGACTAAGCGATCCAACTCATCTATCGAGCGCAGTTGACCTAAGGCTTCAGGCGCCACCTTGGCATTAATTTTGCTGTAATTTTCAAATTCCGACACCAAGGTACGCAACGATACATCATTCTCGTCTTCTTCAACTGGTGTTGTGCTGAGCGGCTCTACCATCGCCATAAAACACGTGTCTTCGATTATTTTCTGCAGATGAATTCGTTGTTTACCTTCAACTAAAACCTTAACGGTTCCATCTGGCAATTTGAGGAGTTGTAAAATATTCGCCAACACGCCAACATCATATACATCAGTGGCACTGGGATCCTCAATAGCTGCATCGTGCTGCGCAACTAAGGCAATATACTTGCCGTTTTCCATTGCTCGCTCTAGGGCCACAATGGATTTTTCACGCCCCACAAATAAGGGGATAACCATATGCGGAAAAACCACTACATCTCTAAGGGGTAGCAACGCGAAAGGGGTGGAGTAATCTAATACAGCTGAATCTTTTGACATAATATTTTTATATTTTTTTATAAGTCGTTAACTACGAGGTAATACACACACCAATGATAAAAAACCTTCTAAAGCATCATATATAAGCGCTGTCGACGAACTTTCAAGTCAATTACGACATCTTTATTGAAATGCCGCCAGCGTTATTTAACTGCAGCTTCAGAGCTTTGAGCTATGCGCTTTTTTCAGTTTCTTCGTAAATGTAAAGTGGCCGAGCACCCTCTCGAATAGTACTGGCATCCACCGATATTTTTTGAACGCCTTCTTTTGAAGGTAATTCATACATGGTTTCTAACAAGGCGTTCTCTAATATCGAACGCAGACCTCGAGCACCCGTCTTACGGTTCATGGCTTTCTCGGCTACCGCACGCAATGCATCTTCGCGAATTTCCAAATCAACCCCATCCAATTTTAGCAACCGCTGATATTGCTTAACCAAGGCATTCTTAGGTTGCGTCAGAATAGTCATCAGGGCTTCTTCATCTAGCTCTAAAAGCGTGGCAATGATAGGTAAACGGCCTATAAACTCGGGGATCAAACCATAGCGCACTAAATCTTCTGGCTCTAGTTTTGCCAAATGCTCAGACATAAATGGGTTATCGGTCTTGCTGTGGACCTGCGCACCAAAGCCAATACCACTTTTTTCAGAACGGTCACGAATAATTTGATCCAAACCAGCAAACGCGCCACCACAAATGAATAGGATATTCTTGGTATTTACTTGCAGGAATTCTTGCTGAGGGTGTTTGCGTCCGCCTTGTGGAGGAACCGAGGCAGTAGTACCCTCAATCAATTTCAATAGTGCTTGCTGTACTCCCTCGCCCGATACATCACGGGTAATTGAAGGGTTATCGGCTTTACGAGAAATTTTATCAATCTCGTCAATGTAGACGATACCCACTTGCGCTTTTTCTACATCGTAGTCGCATTTTTGCAAAAGCTTTTGGATGATATTCTCTACGTCTTCGCCGACATAGCCTGCCTCGGTCAAAGTAGTTGCATCGGCAATGGTAAATGGCACATCAAGTTGCTTGGCCAATGTTTCCGCTAATAAAGTCTTACCAGAACCCGTGGGGCCAATCAGCAAAATATTACTTTTGGATATATCAACATCCTCGTCTAACTCCTGACCTCGAATGCGCTTATAGTGATTATATACGGCCACCGACAGTACTTTTTTGGCATCTTCCTGCGATATAACGTAGTCGTTTAAACCGGCATGAATTTCGCTGGGCGTGGGGAAATGATCTGCTTCATCGGACTTAGATATGTCCTCTATGGCCTCTTCGCGAATAATATCTTCGCATAAATCTACGCATTCATCGCAGATGAATACCGATGGCCCTGCAATTAACTTACGAACTTCGTGTTGGCTTTTGCCACAAAAAGAACAATAAAGTAGCTTGTTTTCATCGTTATTTTTATTGTCATCACTCATAAACAACCTCTTTTACACCCAAATGAATATTTGTTTTTATTGTTATGTTTTAGTAGACCGTTCATAAGTTTCTTGGCTGGCATCTTACTCGTGAATAACTCTAAAACTCTTTGTATATTAATAATCTAAGCCCACCCAAACTATAGTTTAACTCAGTTTAAGACCGTAAGGATACGACAATGATCGCAGTTATTTCCTTTAGTATTGTTATTTTTGACAATTGTTAAATATTTTCGTGTTTCATTTTTCGACTGCCAAGCCACGTAATTTACGAGCATCGTTGATGCCACCAATATTTTGAACATCTAAATATCCCTGGGCCTTCAGCTTGTTAGTAGCTCGATCGGATCTTATCCCGCTGCGACAATACAGGCGGATGGGGGTGTCTTTGGCGGGATATTGCTCTCTCACTCCCGCTACAATATCCGACACATGAATCCGAGGATCGCCCTCGATATGGTCTACCTTGTGCTCGATCCATGTGCGTACATCAATATAAACGGCATGGTCTGGAAGGGTGATCTCGTCTTGCGCTACGGCGCCCAACGAGATCGCAATCAAAAAAAGAAATCCAAAAAGACGAAAACCATATTTTTTAATATTAAACATGGAGTTACACGCCATATTTAATATCAATAATCTCATAGGTCTTCTCTCCACTCGGGGCTTGAAAAGTAAATTCATCGCCCTCTAGTTTGCCAATTAAAGCTTTACCAATTGGCGAACTCAAGGATATCTGACCATTATTAATATCGGCTTCCAGATCACCGACAATTTGGTAGCTAACCTCGCTATCCGCATCTACATCATAGAGTTTCACTTGCGCCCCAAATACAACTTTGCCCTTAGCATTAAGTTTGCTGGGGTCGATGACTTCAGCTATGCTGAGCTGGCTCTCAAGTTCTTTGATCCGCCCTTCTATAAAACCCTGCTGCTCTTTTGCCGCATCATACTCGGCATTTTCTGACAAATCACCGTGCGAGCGCGCCTCTGCTATGGCAGCAATTACTTTAGGTCGTTCCACGCTTTTCAAATTTTTAAGTTCCGCCTGCAGACGTTCCGCGCCTTTGGACGTTATAAGTACTCGATCCATTCTTGTTTATGGGTGGTTTTCCAGCTTAATTTAATGAGTGTTCATTATACCAAGCTTCAGTAGCTAAATTACTATTAAAGTGGAGAGCTGCGAACTTTAAAAATGTCGTTCTACGATTTTTAAATACTAAATCGATTCATGTAGGGTTTGCAATTTGCTCACGCGCATTGCGCGGTGGGCCTTGTGCGCTTCAACCATCGCTCGCGCCGACGTAATATTAGTAGAGTATGTCACTTTATGCATTAAGGCTTCGCGACGAATAGCGTACGAATCTTGTACCGTGTCCGTACCGGAGGTGGTGTTAACCACCAGATTTGCTTGTCCCTCGATAATCATATCAACAATATGCGGGCGACCCTCTTTCACCTTATTCACGGTTTTGACAGTAATTCCTGCATCACTAAAAGCTTGAGCCGTGCCGCGGGTTGCAACAATTTCAAAACCACTGTCTGCTAAATATTCCGCCAATTTAATGGCTTTTTCTTTATCTGAATCGCGCACGCTGAATAGCACAGTTCCCGTCTGCGGTATGTCTGAACCAGCTCCTTGCTGAGATTTGTTATAGGCTTCCCCAAAGCTTTCACCCACGCCCATTACCTCTCCAGTTGATTTCATTTCCGGGCCCAGTAATGTGTCTACTCCTGGAAATTTCACAAACGGAAATACCGCTTCTTTGACTGAATAGTAATTGGGAATAATTTCCTCATGAACGCCCTGCTCCGCCAATGACTTACCTGCCATACACAATGCGGCAATTTTTGCTAAAGGACGCGAGGTCGCTTTGGAGACGAAAGGCACAGTGCGAGAGGCACGCGGATTGACTTCTAAAACGTAAATAACGTCGCCCTTAATTGCAAACTGCACATTCATCAAACCCACCACATCCAATGCCAGTGCCATTTTTGCGGTTTGTTCGCGCAACTGTGCTTTAATGTCTTCTGACAGGCTGAATGGCGGCAATGAACAGGCCGAATCGCCGGAATGCACGCCTGCCTCTTCAATATGTTCCATAATGCCTCCGATAATCACTTTATCACCATCGCAAATCGCGTCAACATCGACCTCGATCGCATCGTTCAAGAAACGATCCAGCAATACTGGTGATTCATTGGATACCTCAATAGCGGTGCGCATATAGTGTGATAGTGCGTTATTGTCATGCACGATTTCCATTGCCCGCCCGCCTAATACATATGAAGGGCGTACCACCAATGGATAACCCACTTCTTCTGCCAAGGCGAGAGCGGCATCCTCACTAGCAGCGATTCGATTGGGCGGTTGTTTTAAGTTCAAATCATTTAACAAGGCTTGGAAATGTTCTCGGTCTTCAGCATTATGAATCGCTGCTGGTGATGTACCTATGATGTTAGTGCCTTGTTCCTGTAAAGGCCGCGCCAGTTTCAATGGTGTTTGACCGCCATATTGTACTATCACGCCAGAGGGATCTTCTTTGTGCACAATTTCCAGTACGTCTTCCAACGTTAACGGCTCAAAATACAAACGATCTGAAGTGTCATAATCAGTGGAAACAGTCTCCGGATTACAATTGACCATAATGGTCTGATAGCCTTCTTCACGCAGTGCCATAGACGCGTGAACACAACAATAATCAAACTCAATGCCCTGACCAATTCGATTAGGTCCGCCACCCAACACCATGATCTTATCTGTTTTTTCTGGATCTGATTCGCATTGATGCTCGTAACTTGAGTACAAATAAGCGGTTGCGGTAGCGAATTCAGCTGCACAGGAGTCTACTCGCTTATAAACAGGGCGAACATCCAAGGCATGACGCTTGTCACGAAGTTCACCTTCACTGACATTAAGCAAACTGGCTAAACGCACATCCGAAAATCCTTTCCGCTTCCAGGCAAATAGTTGATCTGCATCGATGCCATTCAAACTTTGTTCACGCACTTGTGACTCAGTCGTTATCAGGTCTTCAATTTCGGCTAAAAACCACGGCTCAATGCCGGTTGCTTCATGTACATCCTTAATTGATAGGCCTTCGCGAAAAGCATCCCCGATATACCACAGGCGCTCGGCTTTAGGCACTCGCAGAGCTTCACTAAGGCGGCTGTTGCGGGCCGGTCCTTCTAGCTGACCCAGTTGAGACTCGAAACCGTAACTGCCTATCTCTAGACTGCGCATCGCTTTTTGCAATGACTCCTGAAAAGTTCGGCCAATAGACATAGCCTCACCAACGGATTTCATTTGCGTGGTTAGCGTATTATCAGCTTGAGGAAACTTTACAAAATCGAAACGCGGTATCTTGGTTACCACATAGTCAATGCTCGGTTCGAATGAAGCAGGGGTTAAACCGCCAGTTATTTCATTACGTAGTTCGTCTAAGGTATAACCAACGGCCAACTTCGCAGCCACTTTGGCGATCGGAAAACCGGTAGCTTTTGATGCTAATGCCGATGATCGCGAGACGCGCGGATTCATCTCAATGATAATCATGCGGCCAGTCGCAGGATCTACCGCAAATTGCACATTCGAACCACCAGTATCAACCCCAATTTCGCGCAATACAGCCAAGGAAGCATCGCGCATTATTTGATACTCTTTATCGGTCAAGGTTTGAGCTGGGGCGACGGTAATCGAGTCTCCCGTGTGTACGCCCATAGCGTCAAAGTTTTCGATGGAACAGATAATGATGCAATTGTCTTTGTGGTCACGAACTACTTCCATCTCATATTCTTTCCAACCGAAGATGCATTCCTCAATCAATAATTCATCGGTGGGTGACGCATCTAACCCCCGGGTACAGATCTCAACAAATTCCTCTTTATTATAAGCAATACCGCCGCCGGTACCGCCCATGGTAAATGAGGGTCGAATAATCACCGGTAAACCAAGACCATCCAGTATTTCAAAGGCTTGCTCCATGCTGTGTGCGATATCTCCTTGCACTGTTTCCAAACCAATTTCGGTCATCGCCTTTTTGAATTTTTCACGGTCTTCAGCCTTATCGATAGCTTCTTTGGTAGCGCCGATCATCTCCACACCATTCTTGGCGAGGACCCCTTCACGCTCTAGATCGAGTGCACAATTCAACGCCGTTTGACCGCCCATAGTCGGTAGCAATACATCTGGCTTCTCAATCTCAATAATTTTTTCGACGGCCTGCCAGCTGATCGGCTCAATATAGGTCGCATCAGCAAAACCCGGGTCGGTCATAATGGTGGCTGGATTAGAGTTCACCAATACCACTCTATAGCCCTCTTCTTTCAAGGCCTTACAGGCCTGCACACCAGAATAATCGAATTCACAAGCTTGGCCGATAATGATAGGCCCAGCACCGATAATTAAAACGCTCTCGATATCATTACGCTTAGGCATGATGGCTACCCTCTGTCATCATTTCGATAAAGTGCTCAAATAGAGGCGCTACGTCTCTAGGTCCGGGGCTCGCTTCTGGATGTCCCTGAAAAGAAAACGCCCTAGCGTCAGAGCGGGCTATCCCTTGCACCGTATCGTCAAATAAGGAACGATGCGTTACCTCTAAGTTGTCAGGAATACCTTGTTCTTTTACCGCGAAACCATGGTTCTGACTGGTAATCATTACTTGCTTGGAATTTAAATCTTGCACCGGGTGATTGGCGCCATGGTGTCCAAATTTCATCTTTTCAGTTTGAGCGCCAGATGCTAGAGCTAAAATTTGGTGTCCTAAGCAAATACCAAAAACCGGAATATCAGCAGCAATAATTTCTTGGGTAGCCGCAATGGCATAATCACAGGGCTCTGGATCACCCGGTCCATTTGACAGAAACACGCCATTGGGTTGCTCTGCCAGTACATCGGCCGCTGGCGTTTGTGCCGGCACAACTATGACTTCGCAACCGAGTTCAACCAAAATACGTAGAATATTATGTTTTACCCCGAAGTCATAAGCCACCACCTTAAATTTGGACTCGGTTTTCTCTGCATAACCTTCGGTCAATGACCAAACCGATTGCTGCCATTGATAAGCATTGTCAGTGGTCACTTCTTTCGCCAAATCCATCCCTTTGAGGCCCGGGAATTTTTGTGCAGTCGCAATGGCTGCTTCTGCATCAATATTGTCACCAGCAACAATACAGCCATTTTGAGATCCCTTCTCTCTCAATAAACGGGTTAGTTGACGAGTATCAATATCGGCAATCGCCACGACCTCATTTGCAACAAGATAGTCGTCTAAATTTTGAGTGTTTCGCCAACTATTAGCCAATCTCGGTAAATCACGCATTATCAATCCGTTGGCATAAACGTTTTTTGATTCAATGTCCTCTTCATTAGTGCCCGTGTTGCCAATATGAGGATAGGTAAGCGTCACCATCTGTTGAGCATAGGATGGGTCAGTCAATATCTCCTGATAACCTGTCATAGAGGTGTTAAACACCACCTCTCCGCTAGAACTTCCTTGGTAACCAATAGATTGCCCCCAAAATAATGTGCCATCTTGTAATGCCAGTAGTGCAGTGTATTTCAATGAATTCTCTTAATATTAGTCAATTAAACAAAACAGCCCTAAGCAGGTTTTAATAAACAGCCCTGAGCGGGTTTTAATAAACAGCCCTGAGCGAATGTAAAAAAAAGGAGAAGCCTTTATAAAAAGCTTCTCCTTTTCGGAATATGGTCTGCTATAAGCACAGTATTTTTGGCCAACTCATGGCGGCGTATTTTAGCTGAATCAAGCTCAAACTTGCAACTTTAAAGCTCGCTAAATTTAGAATAATAGTGAGAATTTAAGCTGCTCGAAACTAATTTGAGAGGCAAGCTTATAAACCCAGCACATCTTGCATATCGTATAAACCTGCCGACTGCGATTTTAACCAGCTTGCCGCGCGTAATGCACCGTTAGCAAACGTCATTCGCGAAGAAGCTTTATGGCTTAGCTCCAAGCGTTCTCCCTCGCTGGCAAACAACACGGTATGATCACCTACCACATCACCGGCCCGAACAGTCGCAAACCCTATTTCGGAGCCACTTCTGACTGCACCGACCCCTTCTCGACCATAGACCGCACATTCTTGTAAATCACGACCTAAGGTATCGGCAATCACTTCACCTAACTTTAACGCCGTGCCGGATGGTGCATCGAGTTTGTGCCGGTGATGGGTTTCAATAATTTCAATATCTGAGTCATTGCCCATTACTTCTGACATTTTTTTCAACAGATGGAAACTTAGATTTACACCAACGCTCATATTAGGAGCAAACACAATTCCTATATCTTGGCTGGCGTCTTTAATGGTTTGTTTCTGTTGATCGTCGAAACCAGTGGTACCGATCACCATCATTTTATTATTACGACGACAATAATCTAAGCTCTGCAAACAAGGCTCTACCAGCGTAAAATCAATTAATAGGTCAAATTCAGCTTGATCTAGGCTTGCCACAATCGGCACATTGAGCAGACCAACACCACAGAGCTCACCAGCATCCGAGCCCAGCATGCTGCCACTTGGGCGCTGAATAGCGGCAGAAAGGATTATCTCAGAACCCGCGTGTGCATTAATGGCTTGCACCAAAATACGACCCATCCGGCCTGTTACACCAGTAACCGCTATTTTCAACACTGAGCATTACTCCCAAAGCCGTTATAAATCGCTTTGTTATAAGCTTTTATCATGAGCCTTTGACATAAATCATTAGATAAATAGGTGAAAGTATTTAATTGCAAATATACAACGAGTGCCGCTATCTAAACGCGTCTCTTATTTTCCCTAACATGCCTTCATCATCGCTGCTGGTAACCGCTCCCGAGCTAATTTCACTGGGTTCTTTGAGTAAACCATACTCATGACAAGCGTTCATAAGTCCGCAGACGGTAGAAAGACCATAGCCCGACTTATTTGCCAAACTAGTCATTGTCTCTGGTCTCACGAACAACATGGCGCACAACTTTAGTAAAATATTGTCTAATTCGAGCAAGTCAAAGCTGGGCCAACTTTCGAGCATATACTCGCCTTCTTCGTCCAGCGTATCGTATAGCTCTTCTGTATCGGTAACTAATATATAGGTCCATCGGAATGTATCCAATGGATAGAAGTTCATCTCGGGATCCGGTTCCCAATCATCTGCAATTTTCGATTTAGACAATTCATGCCGCTTCAAAATAGGTGGCCACATGCCAGGCTCTTTGGTGCTGTACACTAAATTTTGGTCCGGCATAAAATACAAAAAACTCTCGCCATTAGCGATTATTTCATTTCGCTCCGTCCAATATTCTTCGTCCAATCCAATACGATTACCACTGCGGCGCGGAACATCTGGTTCCGGCTCTTCTTCGGTATCTTCATCGACGCCCATGGCTTTTTTAAACTTGGAAAAACTATCCGACGCATTATCGCCAGCAGCATTGGCTTCTAACTCAAGTTCATTAAAGTCCCAAGCATCGAGACTATTAGTCTCTATCACCAGCACACTATTTACTGAGCCACTTTCATCATCAGAACGCAGAATAAATGGCTCTCCATTTTCTTCGCCAGTTTCATCGTTTTTGTTATACTGAATCACATCGTCGACTACTTTCATATGGTCGTCGCTAGTCATATCCGCATACTCAGCACTCATTTCACCGAGTTCATCATAGGTCTCGAAACTGGCTTCTTCAAAACTGTCTTCTTCAGAAAGATCTTGGTTAAAACTGAGTCCTTTTTCTTCATCAATTTCCGAGACAGAAGCATATTCAGTAATTTCGCTATTGCTTTCTTCTTCCTCTACCTCTAAATCCACATCATCAGGCAACACACGTTCTTCAAGTGGCCCATCTACGCCGACAATTGTTAACTTACTCAATGCAGTTTTAAAGTCGCTCCATTGCGCGGGACGAACAATATAAGAATCTGACTGCTTTTGTAGATCATTACCTACAACAATACTCTGCGCATTGGCAAAATCGTCTTTTTCATCCTTAGAATAGCTCTCATCTATGATGACAATACCAGGTGTCTGATTCTCGGCATCACTCGCACTAAGTACAACGATTTGATAAGCCAAATCGTTTTTTGCCAAATTCATAAATGATTTGAACAAAATTCGTTCCTTCTTCTCAATCCCTTTGAAGGCTAGATACTCTATGTGGTTATTCATGTTAGCAAGTCACGCTCCGTGCAGACGCCCATGCGCTCCGCGACGAATAAGGTATTAACAGGTTTTTATCTCAAATGAAAATTGCTAGCGAATATAGGTAACATTAAAATTAGTGGAATAGGGTCAGGGCCCAGTGCCTGAAATAATAGTCTGAAATAATAGTCTGTTGCGCAAACAGTCTTGGCTTGCGCTATTTAAAACTTTCCCACTCTCCACAATTTTGGCAATGCCAATACATTGCTCGTGTTTCGAACCCGCAGGCCTCGCAATTATACGCAATTTTTCGTTTATTTGCGCGGCTCAATAGGTCTTTAAGCAAGGCTTCACCATTTACTACATTTTGGGAAAATTTTTCCGCATTATCGTGCAAATATCCCGCTACGGAAGCACTAAGACCTTCCTGTTGAACTTGAGTAAATATATGCTGGATGGCTTCTTTTTCACCCAATGCTTTATCTAACGATGCTTGCCACACATTAAAAGCATCTTTGTTTTTCGGAATAAAGGCGCCGTTAACCAGATAATTTTTTAATGAACTTGTATCACCTAAGGCCTCATAACTGGCGATCATTTTGTCGACTACCAATTCCGCCATAACCGGCTTAGCTTCGGCTAGCACTTCCCAATGACTGATGGCCAATTCATGAT
>CAZJWW010000051.1:0-2762 GCA_964549895.1 uncultured Gammaproteobacteria bacterium | reverse complement strand
CAGCCGCAATAACTTGGGTAATAAATTTGTTTTGGCCAATTCATGATTTTTTTGCTGAAACGCTAGCTCTCCTCTAAGCAACACAGCTCGCGCGGCGAAACGATCTTCGTGCAATGCGCTGCGCAGATACTTTTTTGCATCGGCATACTCACCTTGTGCAATCGCAAGCTCAGCCAACTCACACCAATAGTGAGCCATTTGCGTGGCGTGCACCGGTTTTTCCGAACGCTTACGAAGACGCGATACTTCAATAGCCTTCTGCCATTCTTTCTCTTGTTGATAAATACTGCAGAGGCCATCAATCGCTTGTTCACGATATGAAATCGATTCTTTAAGCTCTGAAAATAGGTTTTCCGCTCGGTCTAAGAGACCCGCTTTATAATAATCCTGGGCAAGCTCAAAGATAGCTTGCAAGCGTTGTTCATCTGTCAAACTGGGTCGGGCGATCAAGTTTTGATGAATTCGAGTTGCGCGGTCTACCTCTCCTTTACGACGGAATAATCCACCCAAGGCCAAATGTAATTCCACTGTTTCGCTGTCAACTTCTAGGGCTTTGATAAATACTTCAATGGCTTTATCAGGCTGTTCATTCAAAAGAAAATTTAAGCCTTTAAAATACTCAGTATTTACTTCATTTTTTTTTCCTGTACGAGCACGACTGGCGATCCACCGAGTGAGCACTACGCCCAACAAAAAAGCCAGCACTATGGCTGGCCAAGTTATATCGCTCACGGCCATTATTGGCTCACTCGCAATTTCATCAATAAGGTTAAAACAACTCGACGATTAGACATCGTCCTTAATCGGCATCGCCCTAAGGTTCTGCACTTCTTTTTCGACTTTAGACAGTGCTTTTTTAGCCACACCGACCTGCCTTTTATTTTTGAAAACCGATAAAGACATAATCAAAACACCCAGCACCATACCAATAAAAAATGGCGCCATCAGCACTATAAATACTGGCAAATCCAAGGATATACCGAAGTAGTACTTGATGCTTATCGTTTCAGGGTTAGATAGATTCAGGGTGAACGCAAATGCTGCGAAAACTAAAAACACCAAAATATAAAAAAGCTTTTTCATCTTTGTATTTGTACCTAATTTGTACCTTGGCGTATACCTGAGCTTACAACTGTGACCGAGCTAACAGCTAATATACTTTTAGCACGTTGCACTAATAACTACGCGTGCCGATTAATATGATCAACTCGCTCTTTTAGCTCTTTGCCTGGTTTGAAGTGAGGCGAGAATTTGTCTTCTACCGCCACCGATTCACCTGTTTTTGGATTCCGGCCGATACGCGCAGGTCGATAATGTAACGAAAAGCTACCAAAACCTCGTATTTCAATTCGATTCCCGAATTCAAACGCTTCAGCCATATGATCTAGGACAGCTTTCACTGCTAGCTCGACGTCACGGTGTGCTAAATGCGGTTGTTTTTCTACCAAAGTCTCAATTAACTCGGACCTTGTTATGGTTGCTTGTTTCATTATTATTTTCTCGCGTAACCCGTTCTAGCCAGGATTATCATGCCCTTAGTATACGGTTTTTTTTAAGATTTAAGCAATAGAAATAAAGATAAATTATGCCGCTAAGTAACTGATATTACTAAAAATAACTGATTTTTCACCAATTTTCTTAAAAAATTAAAAAAGCCACAGAACATTTGGCAATGTTCGGTGGCTTTTTATCCACATTAACGCTGACTATATATCAGCGATAAATACCTTACTTTTGTAGCGTTACAACGAGTTATTGAGTTACTTATTGAGTTGTTGCTTCAATTTTTCTGCTAACTGGCTGCTACCCGTGTCATCAGAACCTCGACCATATTCACTAACCGCTTCACTCTCATGTTGTGCTTCGAGCGCTTTAATCGACAGCGATATTCGACGAGTTTTACGATCAATAGAAGTAACCTTAGATTCAACCTCGTCACCAACTTTAAACAAAGCTGAGGCATCTTCTACATGGTCACGCGAAATCTCCGCGGCGCGTAAATAACCGTCTACACCATCAACTAATGTAATAGTAATACCGCGCGCATCGGTTTCTTTAACTACACCGCTGACCACAGCACCTTTGCTGTTAGCCGACACAAAATCGCTGAATGGATCGCCCGACATTTGCTTAACGCCCAAAGAGATACGCTCTCGATCGGAGTCGACTGCCAGCACCACGGCTTCAAGTTCGTCGCCTTTTGAGTAATTTCTAATGACGGCATCGCCATCTTCGTCCCAAGATAGGTCACTTAAGTGAATCAAACCGTCGATATTTCCGTCAAGACCGATAAACACGCCAAAATCAGTAATTGATTTAATTTTTCCGGTAACTTTATCGCCTTTTTGATGAGTTGCTGCAAAGCTATCCCATGGATTATCACGACATTGCTTCATACCCAGTGAGATACGGCGGCGCTCAGGATCAATCTCTAAGATAACGACTTCAACATCATCGTTTAATTGGCAAATCTTGCTAGGGTGGATGTTTTTGTTAGTCCAATCCATTTCAGATACGTGAACCAAGCCCTCGACACCGTCTTCAAGTTCAACAAAAGCACCATAATCGGTGATGTTGGTCACTTTACCGTAATGACGAGTATCCACCAAGAAACGACGTGCAAGATCTTTCCATGGGTCATCACCCATTTGTTTAATACCCAGCGATACACGTGCTTTTTCTTTATCAAACTTTAAAACGCGCGCTTCTATGTCTTGACCCACTTCGAGAATTTCAGATGGGTGCTTAACGCGTTTCCAAGC
>CAZJWW010000050.1:0-16822 GCA_964549895.1 uncultured Gammaproteobacteria bacterium | reverse complement strand
GAGCGTTATTCAAAATGCCTTCGCCAATACTTCTTCCAGCATGATTCAGTCGAAAGTCATGGGTAATATTATCTTTATTTTGCTGCCACCGTTTTCAGCGCTCGAAATGTTCCTAGCTTATATTGCTGCGGCCGTCGTGAGGGGATTAGCAGTAGGCGTTGGCGTATTTTTGCTGGCAATTCTGTATGTGCAAGTCCCGCTCGAAAATATCTTTGTGGTGCTTATATTTGCCGTTTTAGGTAGTTACTCAATGGGGGCCTTGGGTTTGATTGCGGGAATGTGGGCGGAAAAGTTTGATCAAATCGCCGCTTTTCAAAGCTTTCTAATTGTGCCTCTCACTTTTCTAAGCGGCGTATTTTATTCGATCAAGTCTTTGCCGCCATTTTGGGCAGAATTGTCAAAATACAATCCATTTCTTTATATGATTGACGGCTTTCGCTATGGATTTTTTGGGCAGTCAGATCAGCCAGTATTATTAAGCCTGTTTATTATGCTAATTGCGACTATGGTGTTAACAATTATCTGTGTAGCAATTCTCGCCAGCGGTTATAAGTTACGCGATGGTTAGACGGTTAATTTAGAGAGTCATTGAATAGTAAACTAGCTGTATACTTGGCTTTGGGGTATTCTTGCGCGAATCGTAAAGCGGAAATGCTATCTCGCTGATTCAACACTTTTGTCGATCTTTAACGATCGATCTTTTAGGTGTGAAACTAAATAAGTATGAAACGAAATATCTACAACATTCTATAACACGGTACAAAATGGTAACCCCTGAACAATTAAAAATATGGATTGAATCTGGCTTTGATAATGCGCAAATTAGCGTAGAAGGTGATGGTCATCATTTTGAAGCGGTGATCGTCACAAAGGCCTTTGAAGGCAAGTCGCGCATTCAACGCCATCAAATGGTCTATGCCGCATTGGGCGACAAAATGAAAGCTGAAGTACATGCGCTTTCAATGAAAACATTAACCCCGTCTGAAAGCTAAATTTACAGGCGTGAATAAAGATACAGCAGTTTATTAAGAGGCAAATTATGAACGACGAAGTTAGCATGCAAGATCAAATCAAACAGACCGTTACCGACAACAAAGTAGTATTGTTTATGAAAGGGAACGCCAGCTTTCCGCAATGTGGTTTTTCGGGTCGAGCGATCCAAATATTGCAAAGCCTAGAAACTGAATTTGTAACGGTCGATGTACTAAGCAATGATGCCGTGCGCGAAGGTATTAAAACTTATTCAAACTGGCCAACCATTCCGCAGCTCTATATCAATGGTGAATTTGTGGGTGGCAGTGACATTATGACTGAAATGTACGAAGCCGGTGAATTGAAACAAAGCCTAGAAGCTTAATGCCAGGCGAATTACCGGCTTAAATGAAGTATAAAGGCAGATAAAGGAATATAAGTTTTAATGGATAAACTGATCGTAACCGGTGCGGGGCCATTGGACGGAGAAGTGATTATATCGGGTGCTAAAAACGCCGCCTTACCGATTTTAATTTCTTCTTTATTGGTAGATGGCAAGCTCACTTTGAGCAATGTTCCTCATCTGCAGGACATCACCACCACCATGAGTTTGCTCTCTTATTTAGGGGTATCGATGGAAATCGATGAGCGCATGAATATCTGTGCTGATGCGGCTGGTTTAAACCAAGTGAGAGCGCCCTATGACTTGGTTAAAACTATGCGCGCCTCAATATTAGTACTGGGTCCGCTGGTTGCTCGCATGGGGCGTGCAGAAGTATCCCTGCCAGGTGGTTGTGCGATTGGCTCTCGCCCAGTTAATTTGCATATTAAAGGTTTAGAAGCCATGGGTGCTACCGTCACCATAGAGGATGGTTATATTAAGGCTAGTTGCGAGCGCTTGCAGGGCGCCCGTATCTTTATGGACTTAGTATCTGTGACCGGCACTGAAAACTTAATGATGGCCGCCAGCTTAGCGCAAGGCACGACAATTATTGAGAACGCAGCGCGCGAGCCAGAGATAGTTGACTTGGCGAACTGTTTGAATGCGATGGGTGCAAATATTTCTGGTGCCGGCACTTCAGAGCTGGTAATCGAAGGCGTTGATTCTTTAAGTGATGCCAGCCATCGTGTGATTCCCGATCGAATTGAAACAGGAACTTATTTGGTTGCGGGTGCAGTCACCCGTGGTCGCGTAAAAACGTTGCGCACCGATGCAACATACCTAGACGCGGTATTGGATAAATTAACTGAAGCTGGCGCCGATATAACGATTGACAGCAATAGCATAGAATTAAATATGCATGGAAATCAGCCTATCGCAGTGGATATTCATACCGCACCGCATCCGGCTTTTCCAACCGATATGCAAGCGCAATTTGTGGCAATGAATAGTCTTGCCACTGGGCATAGTAAAGTGGTTGAAAACATTTTCGAGAATCGTTTTATGCATGTACAGGAATTGCAACGCATGGGGGCAAATATTGACCTTGAAGGCAATATGGCTTTAATCGAAGGGAGCAGCCATTTACGTGGAGCCCCTGTTATGGCTACAGATTTACGGGCGTCTGCCAGTTTGGTAATTGCCGCACTCATGGCTGAAAACCCCACTGTAATTGATCGCATCTACCATATAGATCGAGGCTATGAAAGTATCGAAGAAAAACTGTCTAGGCTTGGTGCAAATATTCGCCGCGTGCCCAGTCATGTTTGGGATAAAGACATCGAATTGCAGGCGATGGTAAAGTAACACTGCATATCCAGTACCACTCATTAATCAAATTATGATTACTATAGCGCTGTCCAAAGGTCGTATCTTGAAACAAACATTACCAATGCTCGAAAGCATTGGTATTAGCTTGTTGGATGACCCTTTCACCAGCCGCCAATTAATATTTAAAACTAACCGAGATGACCTGCAGTGTGTGATTCTTCGAGCCACCGACGTGCCGACTTATGTGCAGTTTGGCGCAGCTGATTTGGGCATTGTCGGTAAAGATGGATTGATGGAACACGGCGGTGAGGGATTGTGTGAATTGCTCGATCTTCAAATTTCTAAGTGCCAATTAATGACCGCTGTTCCTAAAGCTAGCATGAATTCGCTAGGTAGCCGAAAACATCTTCGCGTTGCCAGTAAATACGTTAAGTTGGCAGAACAGTATTATCAGTCGCGAGGTATTCAGGCGCAGATAATTAAGCTTTATGGCGCTTTGGAATTGGCGCCATTGGTCGGCTTGGCCGATGAAATTGTTGATTTAGTCGAAACAGGAAACACCTTGAAAGCGAATGGCTTAGTGGCCAAAGATTTAATTGCAGAAATTTCTTGTCGACTTATTGCCAATTCAGCCTCTATGCGTGTTAAGCACGATTACATTGCCATGTTGACTCAACAGTTGAGTGAGCAACTTAACGCAGCCGTTAATGTTCATGGCGCTAGCGCCTGATGGGAGTAGAGGCTGGTTCTATGTCGACAGCGCTGCAAAGACTTAATTCCAATGACGGAGATTTTTCAAAGAAGCTGATTGCACTATTGAATCGTGATCAAACGCGCGATACCGCTATCGACCAACAGGTCGCTGAGATGATTGCCGCGGTTGCTGCTAAAGGTGATCAAGCACTGTTTGCCTTCACTAAAAAATTTGACCGTTTTGATATCGAGGCGCGGGGTTTAGAAGTTTCTTCGATGCGGTTTACTCAAGCTCTCGACAATATTCCAGTCAAGCAGCGTGAAGCGCTGGAATACGCTGCCGACCGAGTGCGAATTTACCATCAACGACAGCTGCAAGAATCGTGGTCATATCAAGAAGCCGATGGCACCGAGCTTGGACAAAAAATTGGGCCTATTAAACGGGTTGGTTTATATGTTCCAGGCGGTAAGGCAACGTATCCTTCATCAGTAATTATGAATGCGATTCCAGCAAAGGTAGCCGGCGTACAAGAACTGATTATGGTGTCGCCCACGCCGGATGGTAAGTTCAATGATATGGTATTGGCAGCCGCCAATATTGCTGGTGTAGATAGAGTATTTCGTATTGGTGGCGCACAAGCGATAGCTGCGCTTGCCTACGGCACAGAGACCATTCCGCCGGTGGATAAGATTACTGGCCCTGGCAATATTTACGTAGCCACTGCTAAGAAACAAGTATTTGGCAAAGTAGGCATTGATATGATCGCCGGGCCATCTGAAGTACTGGTGATTGCGGATGATTCTGTTGACCCCGATTGGGTCGCCATGGACTTATTCGCGCAAGCTGAGCATGATGAAATAGCACAATCGATTTTGCTCACACAAAGCGAAGCAGTGGCCGACAATGTTCAAGCTTCGATTGATAAATTACTGCCTAGTATGGAGCGTGCCGATGTTATTAGTCAGTCTTTATCAAACAACGGCGCACTCATAGTTGCCGACGAAGAACAATCTGTCATCGACATTGCGGATGAAATCGCGGCTGAGCACTTAGAGATATTCACTGAAAACGCCGACGATTTGGCCGCTAAGATTAATAATGCTGGTGCTATTTTTATTGGCTCTTACAGCTCAGAATCACTGGGCGATTATTGTGCTGGTCCTAATCACGTTTTACCCACCTCCGGCACTGCAAGATTTAGTTCGCCGCTTGGCGTCTACGACTTTCAAAAACGCACCAGCATTATTAAAGTCTCTAAGCAAGGAGCACAAAATATTGGTAAGCAAGCATCAGTATTGGCTCGCAGCGAAGGTTTAACCGCGCATGCCCGTTCAGCTGAGTATCGATTAGACGATTAAACCCACCTATAGGAATTTAGGTTAGCGAAATTTTGCTTAACAGATAATTTGCAGGTGTTCTTGCTTATGGACTTGTTGGTCGTTAAGGGTGGTGATTCAATTATTGCGGTTTTTCGAGTTGTTCAATATTGCAGACAGTACCGGCACAATTAACTTAAGAATATCGTCATCATCTTCCGTACTGATTGGGTTTTTAATTGTCAACACCGCGGTGCGCTGACTAATGGTTGCCCCACCAGTGGCTTCGCGTAAGCGAAATAAGGCAGTTTCGTCTGACTCATCTGGTTCATCAATTCCATCATCTATTATCTCCACATTGACGGTTCTAATTCCGGATTCACCATCGGCCCAGCTTAGGAGTTGATCAACGCCGATAAAGTCTACCCCCATGCCAATCGCACTCATGCTCTCCGAGCTAATTCGAACGGACACCGCTCCATCAGAGCCTCCCGATCGTGCCACCAACAGACTCGCTTGCCCTTGATCTTCAAACACTGAGAAAGAGTCTGAGACAAAGCTAATTTGCCCCGGATTTGGGGGTACCTGCCCGGTAATGAGACTCCAACCAACATCGCGTAATAATTGCAGGGTTGAGCGACTGTCGGTGTCGGCGGTTAAAATCGGTTCCATCAATTCGTCGGGAAATAATATTGTATCCCAATGCGAAATTGACGAGCCGAGTTGCAGTTGGCTAGGAGCAAACATTCGAATATGTCCACCTGTTCGACTGCGCCCCGCCAAGTGTCTACTGTTAGTATCGGCATTCGTTCCGCGCCAAACCACGTTGCCAGTATTAGTGGCCGAGACGACTCGTTCTTCGTCGGACATATCGCGCCAAAATTGATTCGTTTGTTCGTCAAACAAATGAATCGAAAATGCATCATCTAGGCCTGCTGGTTTAGCTCCGGTTGAAGTATTAACCAATGATGCAAACCCTAAACCATGGCCTATTTCATGCACTACGGAATTAAAAAGGCTAATAGTCCCAGGTGCTGGGGGGCTATTGATGCCCAACCACCAATTGCCAGGTAAACAATTGGCATTATCATCAATATCAACGTTAAAGATGGCCCTAATATCGTTGTTGCTAGCACCAGAGCCTGGTGTTAAATCTTCACCAGCAAGACTATTGGCCAAAGCCACTGGGTAAAACGTTCTTGGCCTTGGTGCTCCGGGAAAATCGCTAAAGCTATCTTGTGCCCCCGCAGCCCCCAAACTTGCTTGAAATGGTGAGCATGGTAGCGGGTCCATGTTTATGCTTATTCTAATAACAACATCACTTCTTAAACGGCTACTCCAAAAATCCGCGGCTGCTTGAAAAACCGCCACGCGTTGAGCGCCCAAAGTAGTGCCTTGGTTATTCGTTTGATCGGGGAAGGGTGGACTATTATCGTTAAAACCCTCGTTAATACCGTCTAAGTTATCGAGCACAATGGTGGCGGCCGACGCGATGCTAAACCAAACTGCGAACCACAGCAGAATCACTACCTCAAGTGAGCGTAACAACAGCCTTGTTCGGGTCTTGTAGTCCATTGCCACAGCGTTTTATTTAGTGACGCAACTTTCTGTAACTTCCAGCTGTTCAGTATGCTTGGTATGCAACTTGCCCTGACAATCTACGGTGGCCATTTGTGGCACCATAAAATGACCGTTTAATTCGGCTCTTATCATGCCATTGGCATAAGTCGTGTACTTTATTGGTGGAAGTTCTTTATTTGTTGGCGTGTTAGCTGATTGGTTTAAGGCACTAGACTGAGTGATATCTCCCGCAGTGGGTTGTCGAACCGTAGCTGGCTGAGTTGTCAACTCACCCGTTGTAGGAGAGACATAGGCGATCAGTCCCTTCTCAGTATTCGCCGCAATAGATTCTTTTTTTAGGTAAACCGACGGGTCTTCTTGTAGGTAAACCGACGGGTCTTTTTGTAGGTAAACCGACCCAATTAAAATTAACCCTATCAAGCTTGTGAAGACTACAATCTTGTACATCGCGTGCCTCTTGACCGATAACCCTGTACACCGCTTGCAACATACTGACACATTTTCCGTGCGAAACGATAAGAAGGTGCAAATAATAGCACCAATAAAACCACTTTTATGCGCTCAGAGTGATAATTAACAATTAGTTAAAGGTGTTAATTAACAATTACTTAAAGCTAATTGAACCGGTATCAGTGCGCATTTCGTGTATTTGCGGGTAATATCAATCGCTTACACGATATCTATTGTTAGTTTCTCGATATTAGTTGCTCGACTTCTTGTTGATCAAACCCGGCTTGTAAACGAGCGCTGATATTAAATGGGCCGCGTAATTCGCCATGTAAGTGTTTTTCCACTAACGCAAAGAACGTATCCCTAGGTTCAAGATTCCTTAACTGGCAATGGTGGAAGAACCAGTTTGAACCTTTTTCAACGTGGCCAATTTCATCCTCATAAATAGTTTCTAATATCGCCACCGCGTCTTGATCGCCAACTCCTTGCAGTCTTTTTATCATGCCCGGGGTGACATCTAAACCGCGAGCCTCCAATACTCTGGGCACTAAAGCCATGCGTGCTAACACATCGTAGTTGGTATCAACCGCCATCTCCCATAGACCATTGTGTGCCGGTGAGTCGCCATAGCTGCAACCGTGTTGGTTCAAATAGTTGCTAATAAGTCCGAAATGGCGTGCTTCATCGGCCGCAATACCAATCCAATCCAAATAATATTGAGTAGGTTGATTGCGAAAACGATACGCTGCATCCAGTGCTAAATTAATGGCATTAAATTCAATATGTGCCACAGCATGCAGAAGGATATTTCGCCCTTCTTGAGATTGTATGCCGCGTCTCTTTAATAGACGAGGGGCAACTAATTGCAGCGTCTCAGGGTAACCAGGTTTTGGGATGTCGATAATAGAGTCATCAACCATGAAACTAGAGTCCTCAACCATGAAACTAGAGTCCTCAACCATGAAACTAGAGTCCTCAACCATGAAACTAGAGTCATCAACCATGAAACTAGAGTCATCAACATTTAATCTAGAGTCATCGACGTCAGTTGCCGATAAACTCTGAGCTAGTTCTTGTGTGCCGGCTACTTTTTTATCTACGTCCTTGGTCAAAATAAGCTGTTCGAGTTGAGGGAAAATTTTTTTCATGCTTGTACGATTAAGCGAAGAATTAGTCTTTTAGTCACCGCAAATATTGCCCTGCAGTACAACGTGGCAAATTATTGATATCACGAAAACAGCTTATTTCAGAATAGCCAACTTGCTCAAAAATTTTGGTCACCTCGGTTTCTTGATTATACCCGTGCTCGACTATTAGCCAGCCTTGCTCGTTTAAGTATTGGGGCGCTGAATTAATAATTATGCGGAGGTCGGACAAGCCATTGTCAGCGGCTATCAGAGCACTATCGGGTTCAAAACGTAAGTCACCAGTTTGTAGATGTGGGTCGTCGATTTCCACATAAGGTGGATTTGACGCAATCAGATCAAATTTAGATGTTTTGGTTATGCGATCAAACCAGTTGCTTTGCAGAAAGCTAATATTGCTTATGCCATTGAGTGCTGCATTTGCTTGCGCAACTTTTAAGGCAGCGGCTTGGGAATCGACAGCGATAACGTCACAAGTGGGGCGCTCTTTGGCTAATGCTAGGGCGATTGCGCCGCTCCCAGTTCCAAGATCAAGCAGCTGGCGACTATTTGGCGGAATTCGTTGTAAGGCATGTTCGACCAGAGTTTCCGTGTCTGGCCGCGGAATCAGCACGCTTTCATTAACTGTTAAGTTAAGCGTCCAAAATTCGCGTGAGCCAGTGATATACGCAATTGGTTTACCAACTTGTCTGTCGCTAACCGCCGAATAGTAATTCTTAATATGCTCAGCTGTTGCTAGCGAATCACCGTGAGAGATCAGCCAAGCCATCGGCTTAGCGATGACATGTTGCAATAAGAATTCTGCGTCAATTCTGGGCGTGTCAGATGCTTCATAGAGCAATTTAGTTGCGTCGTCTAATAATTTTTTATAGTTCGGTACAGCCGTTTTTTGGGCCATAAGGCTTAAGTGTTGTCGCTCAGCTCGGCCAATAGATTAGCTTGATGCTCTGTCGTAAGCGGGTCTATTATCTGGCCCAGATCGCCCCCTACAACCGCCTCTAACTTATACAAGGTTAAGTTTATACGGTGATCGGTCACTCGGCCTTGAGGGTAATTGTAGGTTCGAATACGTTCTGATCGGTCACCGCTGCCGACTAGGCTTTTACGAGTTTCGGCTTGTTCATCCGCTTGCGCTTGGCGTTCAGCATCTAGAATACGCGCCTTAAGCATGGACATAGCCCGCGCTTTATTTTTGTGTTGCGATCGTTCGTCCTGACATTCCACTACCGTACCCGTCGGTAGGTGAGTTAAGCGCACTGCCGAATCGGTTTTATTTACGTGTTGACCGCCAGAGCCAGATGCGCGAAAGGTGTCAATGCGTAAATCGCTCGGATTTATGTCCATATCCTCGCCGATCTCGTCAGCTTCCGGCAAAATCGCGACCGTACAAGCCGAGGTATGCACGCGACCTTGAGTTTCTGTTTCGGGCACCCGTTGAACCCGATGAGCACCGGATTCAAATTTAAGCTTAGAATAGGCACCGTGGCCTTCAATGCGTGAAATAATTTCTTTATAGCCGCCATGCTCACCGAGGTTTTTACTGAGCACTTCGACTCGCCATTTTTGCGATTCGGCATAGGTTTGGTACATTTTGAATAAGTCACCTGAAAAGATCGCCGCCTCGTCGCCGCCCGTTCCTGCACGAATTTCTAAGAAAATATTATTATCGTCGTTGGGGTCTTTGGGTAATAACAGTTTTTGCAGGTCACTTAATAAGTGTTCTTGTCGATCCTTTATTTGCGATATTTCGTCATGCGCCATCTTACGCATTTCCTTATCGTCTTCTTCCATCATTATCTGGGCGGCTTCGGCATCTTCCTCCAGACTTTTATACTCAATATAGTTTTCTATCACCGGACCAATATCAGACAGTTCTATGCTGAGTTTACGAAACACATTTTGATCAGACATAGTGGCTGGGTCCGACAACAAAGCGTTAAGCTCTTCTTGTCGATCAACCAGATTGTCTAATTTAAAGCGGATGGAATCTTTCAATTTTATGCGTCTCGTTTGATAGAAAGTTTATTGGGCTGTTTAGCTGTTAGGTAACTTAGCGTGGTCTAATTGGGCTTGTCGTCTTCTGCGCTATTTTCGAAATCTAATCCAAACAATTCTCGGGTTGCCGCCAATAAGCTTTCGTCGTGTTTTTGTCGTAATGACTCAGTAGGATTATGCATAAATTTACGCGATAAAGAACGAGCAAAATGTTGCAATACCGTAGCGGGGTCTTCACCAGATTGCAGTCGCTTTTGGGCGCTCAATAATTCAGCATCGGTAATTCGTGTTGTTCGATCACGCAGTTGTCGAATGGTTGGAATGGATTGCAGATTATTAAACCAATGCATAAATTCATGGCTTTGATCTTCGACTATTTTTTCCGCATCTTTCGCGGCATTTTTTCGCGCCTGTAAATTTTCACTGACGACCTGTTGCAAATCATCGACGGTATAAAGATAGACATTGCTCAGATCGCTAACTTCGGCCTCAACATCACGTGGTATGGCTAAATCCACGACCAGCATGGGCTTATTTTTTCGTATCTTTAACGCGCTTTCAAAAGCGCCTTTACCTAAAATTGGCAGGGTGCTGGCGGTGGAGCTAAAAACCATATCAGCATCAGGTAGCCGAGTAGGTAATTCATGCAATGAAATTACACTGGCGCCAAATTCTTTGGCTAAACTTTCCGCTCGTTCAACCGTGCGATTGGCAATAATGATCTTGCGGACACCTTGTGCATACAAATGTTGGCAAGCTAACTCTATTGTTTCACCGGCCCCAAGCAGCAGTACAGTTTGCTCTGAAATATCCGTGAATATCTGTTTCGATAGAGCCACCGCAGCATAGGCTACGGATACGGCGTGGCTGCCAATACCCGTGGTACTGCGGATCTCTTTCGCAACTGAGAACGTATGTTGGAATAAGCGGTTAAGCACTTTTCCAGTGTTACCGTTTTTATGCGCGGTGGCGAAGGCGGACTTCATTTGTCCTAAAATTTGCGGTTCACCAACCACCATAGAATCTAAACCAGCGGCTACGCGAAACGCGTGTTTTACAGCTTCACTGTCGGGCAATGAATAAAGATAGGGCGTGACGTCTTCTTTGTCCAACTCATGAAAATCACACAACCAGTCACTGACGACGCCAATCGTGGTATCCGGTAAATAGCAATACACTTCTGTTCGATTACAAGTCGAGAGAATAGTGGCCTCTTCAATTTCTCCGTATTTGGCAATATCGATTAATGCATCGTCTAGATGGTTGGCGGCCACAGCAGCCCGTTCCCGAATTTCAACGGGTGCGGTAGTGTGATTTAAACCAATTGATAAAACGTGCATTTAGGTAAATAACATAAGTGCCAAACAGTCACGCTATTTTAACCTTTTTAAAGTGAGGGAACCCCCTGTTTTACTCTAAATAGCGCGATTCTCCTTATTACATGGTTATTTATCGGCATCAAAAACGGGTGCTGGGTTGCCACGGTTACTCATTAATCTTTGCACCACTTTCAGAATTTCTGATTTCCAAATCAGCGTCGCAGCACCAAGAATCAATAAAGTTGCCGCAACCCAGAGTAATTGCCCAGCAATAGCCCAGAACACGATTAACCATAAAGTCTGCAACAGACCTATTAGAATTATTGTTAAACACAAAATATCATTAATACGTTGCGCGTTAATAGTCGATTTTTGCGTTCCTTCAATGTCCGTATTAATGAGCATTTGCACCACCAAGAACCAGCTTAGCATACCCAATATCAACCAGAGGTTGAGGCTAATGCCCTGATTGCTCAAATACAGCGCGGTTAAAAAGATTAAGGCTGCCTGAGAAAAACTTGATCGAAACACCAGTTGTGTCAATGATCTGACTTCGCTTTGATCTTCGTTAGCACTGTAGATCAGCAGATAGTGGATACTCAGCAACGCCATACTTACGCCAATTATGCATATTGTGGTCATCACGCTGGTCTGCAAAGTTCGGCCAGCATCGGCATCGAACGAGCTCAATTTAACCAGACTTTGCGTTACAATATTTAGATGATTTGTGGGGTCAATTAATGCGTAACCTCCCCATTCTAGGTAGTGCGTTTTCCAAGATCCTAAGCCCACTGCCGCGGCCAGACTAAAAACAACGATAAGTGCAAAAAGTAGTTGTAATAAACTGGTGAGCTGCCAAGTGCCGAAACGTGATTGTGAACTTTGCGAACTCATTGTGGCGTGTTGGCCCAATACTCTAAACAAAAGCGCTAAAAAACCCGTGGTTAAAAAAGTACTAAAACCAAGTAATGCCGGTAAATTTTCAGCGCCACTTTGCGCGCTATTCAAGGGAGCATCTAAAACTGGCCGAAGCCATAAAAAGCTCACTAGCAAAATTAGCATCAAAATGCAGCCCAATATACCGGCGAGTAATGACAAATCATTGCGGGCCGTCGTATGTTGGTTAAGTAGAAACGCGCAGAGCGTCAGTACACCCACAATAAATGCGGTATTGTCAAAACGAAGCCAGCTAGATGCCGAATCGATGATTCCAAGCAAAGGTACCCATTCTCCATAGACCGAGAATCCCAGCCGTGCGGCGGCGCCATACCCAATTAATACGATCAGGACCACGCCAGCAAGTTTAATGACTTTGGTCACGGCGGGTTGAGTGCTGTGCAGCAACACATGTGCTGGAAACAACGCCAGCATCGCGAATAGTAGTCCTGAACGTTGGTCGATCAAGGACGTTAGTAAAGAGATGGTAATAGCGGCGGCCAAAATAAAGAATATTTGCGCAATCAGTCGCTCTAAGCGAACTAACTTAGGATTTACACTAGTAACTAGATAATCATGCGGTTCGAGGTCATGTTCTGCGCTAGCGAGTCTAATATGGGTGAGCGATTCGATTAATAAATGGAAGGTAAAAACCCACAGTAGCGCTGGCCCCCAGCCCCAGAACAATAAAAAACTCGTTGCGGGTAGAGCAACGAACAAGCCACTGCTGCCAAAACCGCGCAGCCAGGCTTTGCCCTGCACTGCCTCGAGCATAGACACTAATGGTCCTGCGCGTAATTGTTGTAGATAAGCCAGGCGTAGCACGCTTAGATACCCGAAAGCCAAAAACGCAGTGAATGCAAGAAAGGCATTTAAGCTATTTGACATATGGACGACCCGAATTAAATGTTAGTTATTATTTAGGTATTCGGTCTATAGTATACGACTGGACTTATACTTATGAAGAGATCTTTTTAGGAATCAATAATTGATAGAAAATGGCTAAAAGAAGCCTACTTTATGACGGAAAAACAGTAAATAACCAGCTATTCGCGTTATTTCTCACCGCAATTAGTCAACTTTTAACCAAATTTTATTTCAATCCTGATTCGTACACAGATATCTGCGTATATAATTGATATAACTATCTTGACTGAATACGATAGGCTCGATACAACTAATCTTTGATTTTAGAACTGTAAATGTTGACTAGTAACTATACGCGCGGAGTCGCGGAACGAAAAATGCTTTTATTAAATCCCATTTATGGAATTAGTGGGTTGGTGGCTGGTATGTCTCTAACTCGGAGTTATAGATCACTATTTATATTGATCATTCTACTGCTTTGTCTACCACTGGTAGCTGGTTGTGCTAGTAATGGAGTGCTCACTACCGCGGCATCTGCTAAAACCGTAGATAAAAATGACACCGATGCGGAGCAAATAAAAGAGCGCACATTGAGCCAAAACGAAGGTGATGCAGATGAGTCAGGTACAGATCGACAAGTATCGGAAGCTGAAATTGATCCTTTATTGCCCAAATTAGATCTCGATGCCGAAACTCTCGAGCAATTACTGGTTTACAATTTAGCCTCCTATCAGGGCGACTGGGCTCAAGCCACTTCCAACGCCATAGCGGCCGCGGTTGCTAGTGAAGACTATCGATTAGCCAGAGTTGCAACTCTGCTGGCCTTACGTAACAACGACTATAACACCGCGGTACGGGGAGCACAGCTTTGGGCTGCCTTGAAATCCGATAGTTTAGACGCCACCAACATGCGACTTCTGTCGCAAATTGGCGCAGGCCAATTT
Source organism: uncultured Gammaproteobacteria bacterium (assembly GCA_964549895.1). Classification (GTDB taxonomy): domain Bacteria; phylum Pseudomonadota; class Gammaproteobacteria; order Arenicellales; family Arenicellaceae; genus Arenicella. The sequence continues at coordinate 2,892 of CAZJWW010000050.1, read as the reverse complement.
GATGCGGCATTGGTATCACTCAGCGAACATGCGCAGGGCAAAACATTAGACTCGCATGTTCGGCAAGTCGCAGGATTGATAACGCGTCAGCGCAATATGGAAACGGCTCTGCAAATTGCTGAGCACTACGTGGCTCAACACCCTGAATCGGCACAAGTGATGCTGAGCATGTCTTTTGTAGCCGAAACCTTTGCTAAGGCTGATACGGCAGAGTTATGGTTAGCGCGTGCTTTAGAATTACGCCCCGACTGGGAATTAGCGGCGCAAATGAAAGCCAATATGCTCGGTCGCTTGGGGCAGATTGAAGAGCGTGCGGCCTTTATCAAAGAGTTTATCGCAGCTAATCCAACGACGGTTACCATGCGGATTAATCATGCGGTAGAACTGGCGCGTGCTGAACAATATCAACCGGCTTTAGACGTTATGCAAGCCGTCATAGCTGATGCACCAGAAAACATTGGGGCCTTGAGTTACGCAGCCGCTTTGGCGCAACAATTAGAGCAGTCTGAATTAGCAAAAGATTATTACCAGAGTGCTTTAGAAATCGAGCCCACTAACGATGAAGTTCGCTGGTCTCTTGGGCGCCTCGCTGCGATAGAAAAAAATTATGCCAGTGCCGAAAAATACTTTGGCGGAATCGTAGATCCACAAAGTTATATTTCCGCGCAGCTGCAAGTTGCTAACATGCGTTACCACACGGGCGGTATCGATAAAGCGATTAATACCTTAAGGGCATTAGAACCTGACACTGAAGCTCAATACATTGAAGTTGCGCTGACTCGACATTATCTTTTGATGCAAGATCATCAGTATGAAGAAGCCTTTGGTTCTATGAACGAAACCTTGGTCTATTTACCTGATAACACTACCTTGCTCTACGCTCGTGCGCTGGTAGCCGCTGAATTAAAAAAAATCGACATTGCCGAAGCGGATTTTAAATCAGTGTTGTCTAGCGAACCGAATCATGCAAATGCTTTGAATGCTTACGGTTATACCTTAGCCGATCAGACTGAACGGTACGATGAAGCGCTCGCGTTGATTAGTCGTGCTATAGAGTTGCGACCTGAAGACGCGCATATATTAGACAGTATGGGTTGGATTCTGTACCGCATGGATCAAAAGGCAGAGGCGATAGAGTTTCTAGAGAAAGCATTTGCAGCCAGCCCCGAAATTGAAATTGCGGCCCATCTCGGCGAAGTTTTTTGGGAGTCTGGTGAGCCCGAACGCGCCAGGAAGGTTTGGCAAGAATCTTTTGACAGCGATAAAACAAATCCAGTGCTCAATGAAACGTTGGAGCGTTACGGAATCGATTTCACCAGTTAACGCCAATTTTAACGACTAACTTTTTTAAGGAACAACTAGATCTTATTACAGAACAACCACGTCATTGTGAAATCTCTCAGGTTGTTGGTGCAACGCAACTTATTGCTAATTGCGATGTGTTTTTTAGCGGCCTGTCAGAGCGTGCCGCCCGTGACGGACCCTGCGCTTGAAAAGGGCTGGTCGCGAGATGTTAATAATTTTATGCAGGCACATCAATCTGCCTATCAAATGCGTGAGGGCCTAATTGACTGGCGTTATAGTGCCAAAGTGGGTATTTCAACACCTGAGGCTCGAGAACAGGCAAATCTGGTTTGGCAGTTTGCTGATCAAGCCAATCAAGTCAGACTGTTTGGCCCACTCGGAGTGGGCGCCATTAAAATAGATTTTGACCAATACGGCGTAGTGCTTAGCGATAGTCGCAGAGTATTACACAGAGGAGACAGTGCCGAAGCGCTCATGAAGGAAATTGTTGGTTGGCCAATTCCAATTGACGCACTAAGCTATTGGTTGTTTGCCTTACCTTTACCAGACAAAGCGTTTCAATATCAAGATAACGAGTCGGGTGCATTACGCAAGCTTAGGCAATTGGGCTGGGAGATTGAATACACTGCTTATAAACAATATGTATTGAATGAATCTCAAAGCCCCATTGAAGAGCGGCGTCAGGAATATTTGCCGAGCAAAATTATTGCCAGTAAAGAAGACGAAAATGGTGGCTTGGTGGTGGTAAAACTGATTACCAAAGGTTGGCGTTAGTGGCCGCTTCGAAACTTAAGTCAGAGTCTAAATCAACTGTGGGTGCTACGCCTGCTACAACCTCCTCTGCAACACTCTCCTCAATAGCTGAGTCTACCGAGAATCTCAGTGGCAAAGCATGGCCAGCCCCAGCGAAAATTAATCTATTTTTACATGTGGTTGGCAAACGCAGCGATGGATATCACAATCTACAAACGGTTTTTCAATTTCTTGATTACGGCGATGAGCTGTTTTTTCAACTGAATCAATTAGGCGAGATTACTCGCTCTTATGATTTAGGTTTCAGCGAAAGCGATGATTTATGTTTGCGGGCTGCGAACATGCTCAAAAAATATGCGTCGCAGCAAAGTGGAGTGACTATTGGCCTAAAAAAGCGGCTACCAATGGGCGGTGGCTTGGGCGGCGGCAGTTCCAATGCGGCAACCGTGTTACTGGCTTTGAATAGCCTATGGGAATTGGGTTTAAGTCGGCAAAAACTTGCCGATATAGGTTTAACTCTAGGCGCAGACGTGCCGGTATTTGTCATGGGTCAATCGGCCTGGGCGGAGGGGGTGGGTGAGCAACTATCTCCAATTGAATTGCTCGAGCCCTGGTATGTTGTATTGAACCCACAAATAAGCGTTTCAACAGCACAAATTTTTGCAAATAAACATTTGACACCAGCGCAAGAGATGAAGAAAATACGCGCTCTCGAGAAAGGTATCGATTCTGGCTTTGGTGAAAACCAGCTTGAAGCGATTGTTAGGGCTGAATACCCACAAGTAAATAGTTTGATCGAGTGGCTTAGTGAGTACGGTAAACCTCGTATGAGTG
>CAZJWW010000049.1:0-17108 GCA_964549895.1 uncultured Gammaproteobacteria bacterium | reverse complement strand
CTATAATCGCCACCGCTAGCATTTGAGGAGCGTTGCAATGGGAGTTCTTCCCGTCAGGCTTAAATGCGTTAGTTTAGAGTCAAGCGGGATTGAGTATTCTCGCTACCCTCTTAAACGATTTTACTTATAGCAACGACGCTCATTTTTCGTTAACCCTAACTGGAGATGAAAGATGAGTACAAACCCATCTATTCCTGAATTTTCTGACTATTACGTCAAAGATATAAACCTTGCTGATTTTGGCCGCAAAGAAATTGCGATCGCTGAAACTGAAATGCCAGGTCTTGTTTCTATTCGTGAAGAATTCCGTGCTGCGCAGCCATTAAAAGGCGCAAAGATTACGGGCTCTTTGCACATGACGATTCAAACCGCAGTGCTAATAGAAACCTTAGTTGCGCTAGGTGCTGAAGTGCGTTGGGCATCGTGTAATATTTTCTCTACCCAAGATCACGCTGCCGCAGCCATTGCGGCGCAGAACATTCCCGTGTTTGCTGTTAAAGGAGAAACTCTGGAAGAATATTGGGATTATACCCACCGCATTATGGATTGGCCTGGCGATACAGGACCAAATATGATTTTGGATGACGGTGGCGACGCCACTATGTTGTTAATCCTCGGTTCAAAAGCTGAAAAAGATATCTCTGTTCTGGACTCACCTGGTAGCGAAGAAGAAACATTTCTATTTGCAGCAATTAAAGCGCAACTAGAAAAAGATAATACCTGGTATTCACGTCGCTTAGCGGGAGTACAAGGCGTCACTGAAGAAACCACTACTGGTGTGGCTAGGTTGTATAAAATGGTTCAAGACGGTGAGCTACCGTTCCCTGCTATTAACGTCAACGACTCGGTTACCAAATCTAAATTTGATAATTTATACGGTTGTCGTGAGTCTTTAGTAGATTCAATTAAACGCGCTACTGACGTAATGATTGCGGGCAAAACCGCGGTTGTTTGTGGTTATGGAGACGTGGGTAAAGGCTCCGCTGCTTCTTTGCGAGGTTTGGGCGCAATAGTGAAGGTTACTGAAATTGATCCAATCTGTGCTTTACAGGCAGCAATGGAAGGATATGAAGTAGTTACTTTAGAAGATGCCGTGGCTGATGCGGATATCTTCGTAACCACTACCGGCAACTTTAATATTATTCGTCGCGAGCATATGGATGCGATGAAAGATCAGGCAATCGTTTGTAACATTGGTCACTTTGACAATGAAATTGATGTGGCAGGGTTAGAAAATTGCAAATGGGAAAACATTAAAGACCAAGTAGACCATGTTATTTTTCCAGATGGCAAACGTATCATTTTGCTAGCTCAAGGTCGTTTGGTAAATCTAGGTTGTGCAACCGGACACCCAAGTTTTGTTATGTCTAATTCGTTCACCAATCAAACTCTGGCACAAATTGAGTTATGGACTAAAAGTGATGAATATAAGAATGACGTATATATCTTGCCAAAGCACTTAGACGAGAAAGTAGCGCGATTACATCTTGAAAAGATCGGTGTTCGATTAACCGAATTAACTCAAGAACAAGCGGACTATATCAACGTAAATGTTGAAGGCCCTTATAAGCAAGAGCACTATAGATACTAGTAGTTGTATACCTAGCATCTAAAAGTCGTCTCTTCGTTAATCGCGAAGTAATACATTTATTGAGAATTCCCCGTTGGGCCTAAAAAAGGCCTAAGGGGGAAGGCTTGCACAAAGATAAGGTAGATTACTTCCGCAACAATAGTAATAAACTCCGGCGCTGTACTAAGGAATTTCACATCAAATATGAATACAATGGAAACGAGCAACCCAGATTTAAGTTTCGAATTCTTTCCACCCAGGACGCCAGCTGGTAGCGAAAAATTGCGTCACGTCCATGCGCAACTTAACAAGTTTAAACCTAGTTTTTGTTCAGTTACTTTCGGAGCAGGTGGTAGCACGCAAGAAGGCACTTTTGATGCAGTCAAAATGATTCGCGACGAGGGCTCAAACGCAGTGCCCCACCTCACTGGTATTGGATGTTCTCGGGAATACATAAAAAATATCGTTAATAGTTATATCGATCTCGGGGTGGAACGCTTAGTGATACTGCGGGGAGATTTGCCCGGGGGCATGGTCGAGCGAGGTCATTTTAAATACGCCGAGCAACTCGTTAAATTTATTCGTGAAGAATTTGGTAATGACTTGCATCTTGAAGTGGCGGCTTATCCAGACTTTCATCCTGAGTCGGTCAGTCCGACAACCGATTTATTAAACTTCAAACGTAAAATTGACGCCGGGGCAAATTCAGCGTTAACCCAGTATTTTTACAATGCTGACAGCTATTTTGCATATCTTGACGAAGCTCATCGATTAGGGATTGATATACCGATAGTGCCGGGCATTATGCCGATTACAAACTATGCGACCCTGACGCGATTTTCCGATACCTGTGGTGCAGAGATTCCAAATTGGATTCGCGCAAGACTAATGCAATACCAAGATGATGAGGCCTCCTTAAAGTCTTTTGGTTTAGATGTCGTTACACATCTGTGTATGGATCTGTTAGACAACAATGTACCAGGACTGCACTTTTATGCTCTTAACAAAGTGGACCCGATAAAAGAAATCTGTATTCGCATTGGCTATAAAAACACTGCCTAAATTAGAACAGGAGCTTTCAATGACGAACAGCAATAAACCCGACATAAGGCAACAGCTACAAGATTTGATGACCCAGCGCATTTTAGTGTTAGACGGTGCTATGGGAACCATGATTCAACGGCATAAACTCGAAGAAGAAGATTATCGAGGAGAGCGTTTCGCGGATTGGGATTCGCCGTTAAAAGGCATGAACGATTTATTGGTTATTACGCAACCAAAAATTATTGCGGATATACATCGAGAGTATCTTGAAGCCGGCGCAGATATTATTGAAACCAATAATTTTAATGCAACGACTAGCGATCTGGTGCGTTATAAACTGCAAGACTACGCATATGAATTAAATGTAGCTGCGGCTAAATTGGCTCGCGAATGTGCCGATGAATACAGCACTACAGCAAAACCTCGTTTTGTTGCCGGCGTACTCGGGCCCAATCAAAAAACCGCCTCAGTGTCAGTGGATGTAAACGATCCTGGCGCACGCGCCATCAATTTTGATGAACTGGTAGAAGATTACACATTAGCCGCCCGCGGCCTAATTGAAGGTGGCGTCGATATTCTTTTGATCGAAACAGTATTCGATACTTTAAATGCCAAAGCTGCGGTATTTGCGGTTAAAACAATTTTTGATGAAGATTTTAGTAGTCAAAGCAGGCCAGAATTACCAATCATGATTTCCGGCACGATTACTGATGCATCAGGACGAACTTTAACCGGCCAGGTCACGGAAGCGTTTTATAATAGTTTGCGTCATGCTAAACCAATTACCATAGGATTAAACTGTGCCTTAGGCCCAGATGATTTGCGTCAATACGTTGCTGAGATGTCGCGTATTGCCGAGATGGGAGTCTCTGCGCACCCAAATGCTGGATTACCAAATGAGTTAGGCGAATACGATTTAACACCAGACGAAATGGCGGGCCACATAGAAGAATGGGCCGGCAGTGGGTTTCTAAACATTGTTGGCGGTTGCTGCGGTTCGTCGCCTGATCATATTCGAGATATCGCTGATGCAGTAGCGAAAATAGGGCCGCGCAGCATTTCTGATACAAACCAAGATGAGGCGGCGTAACCCTATGAATACCATGACAAAGAGGGCCGAGCAAAATCAAATCAGTATGCGCTTGTCAGGTTTAGAACCGTTTAATATTAGTGACCAAACATTGTTTGTAAATGTGGGTGAGCGAACTAATGTGACGGGCTCTGCGCGATTTAAAAAGCTTATTAAGGAAGAAGACTACGAAGCTGCTTTGGAAGTAGCACGTAGCCAAGTTGAAAATGGTGCTCAAATTATTGACATCAATATGGATGAAGGCTTGATTGATGCCGAGGCTGTTATGGTCACGTATTTAAACTTGTTGGCCTCGGAACCGGATATCTCGCGAGTGCCAATCATGATCGACTCTTCCAAGTGGGAGGTTATCGAAGCAGGCCTTAAATGTATTCAAGGCAAAGGCATCGTTAATTCTATTTCTCTTAAAGAAGGAGAAGAGAAATTTATTGAATGCGCTAAGTTGGTTATGCGTTATGGTGCTGCTGTAGTGGTGATGGCGTTTGATGAGGTGGGTCAAGCCGATACTAAGGAGCGCAAAGTAGAAATTTGTACCCGAGCCTATGAAGTGTTAACAAAAAAGGTTGGGTTCCCTCCTGAAGATATTATCTTTGATCCAAACATTTTTGCCATTGCGACTGGTATAGAGGAGCACAATAATTATGCAGTCGATTTTATTGAAGCCACACGCGAAATAAAACGCACGCTCCCGCATGTGAAAGTATCGGGCGGTGTTTCAAATGTGTCATTTTCATTTCGCGGCAACAACCCCGTACGTGAAGCCATTCATTCGGTGTTTCTTTATCATGCTATTCAAGCTGGTATGGATATGGGTATTGTTAATGCTGGCCAGCTGGCTATTTATGAAGACTTACCCAAAGAGTTACGTGAGAAAGTAGAAGCAGTAGTACTTAATTCTAATGATAATGCTACTGAAGATTTGCTCGCTATTGCCAATGATTACGTAGGTGATGGCAAGCAAGCCGATAAAAAGGAAGACCTAGAATGGCGATCTTGGGAAGTTAATAAACGCCTAGCGCATGCTTTGGTAAAAGGCATTACTGAATTTATTGAGCAGGATACTGAAGAGTCACGTCAACAGGCTGAAAAACCATTGCACGTTATTGAAGGGCCGTTAATGGATGGCATGAATATAGTGGGTGATCTTTTTGGTTCCGGGAAAATGTTTTTACCTCAGGTGGTTAAATCCGCACGAGTGATGAAAAAGGCGGTAGCCTACCTAATGCCCTTTATCGAAGAAACAAAAGAAGTTGGTGACACTAATGGCCGGATCTTAATGGCAACCGTCAAAGGTGATGTTCATGATATTGGTAAAAACATTGTTGGTGTTGTCTTGCAATGTAACAACTTTGAGGTGGTTGACCTTGGTGTGATGGTGCCCGCTGAGCAAATTCTAAAAGAAGCCAACACTCATAATTGTGATCTCATTGGTTTATCGGGGTTGATCACACCGTCGTTAGATGAAATGGTTCACATGGCCAAGGAAATGGAACGTCAGGGTGTTGAAATGCCATTAATGATTGGCGGAGCCACGACGTCAAAAGTGCACACCGCATTAAAAATAGAACCAAGCCTAAAGTTAGAGCAAGTAGTACATGTGCCTGATGCATCGCGCGCAGTAGGGGTTGCACAAAATTTATTATCAAAGGAAAACAAGAGCGAATTTGTTGATGGTGTTAAAGAAGAGTACGAACGTATTCGAGTTGAGCGCGCCAAGCACGGAAAAGTACATAAAACATTAACTTTACCCGAAGCGCGCGCCAACAAGATGGCCATAGATTGGTCTGGCTATTCCCCTGAAAAACCGACTTTCCTCGGCCTAAAAACATTTGATGACTACGATTTAGGTGCGTTGATAGAGCGAATTGACTGGACGCCATTTTTTAGTGCCTGGGAATTAGCTGGGCGCTATCCAAGAATCCTTGACGATGACGTGATTGGAGAAGAAGCAAACAAACTATTTGCAGACGGCCAAGCCATGCTGCAAAAAATTATCGAACACGACTGGCTACAGGCTCGCGGAGTGATCGGGTTTTTCCCAGCCAATAGCGTTGGTGATGATATAGAAGTTTACTCTGACGAAAGTCGTACCGAGGTTATGCATTGTCTGCATCATTTACGTCAACAAGACAAAAAGAAAAATACCCAAGCAAATTTTTGCTTATCCGATTATGTGGCGCCAAAGGAGTCTGGCAAATCAGATTATGTTGGTGGTTTTGCGGTAACGGCGGGACATAAAATTGAAGCAAAAATTGCAGAGTTTGAAGCCGAGCACGATGATTATCAATCGATAATGTTAAAGGTTTTAGCAGATCGACTTGCAGAAGCGTTTGCGGAACATATGCACGAACGGGTACGCACTGAGTTCTGGGCCTATGAATCCGATGAAGCATTAAGCAACGACGATTTGATCCGTGAAAAATACCGAGGCATTCGGCCCGCCCCTGGGTATCCTGCCTGCCCCGATCACACAGAAAAAGCAACGTTATGGGAGTTACTAAAACCTGATGACAATGCGGGCATGACCATTACCGAAAGTTTTGCTATGCTGCCGACCGCCGCGGTAAGCGGTTGGTACTTAGCGCACCCCGACGCGCGGTATTTTTCTGTTACTCGCGTGCAACAGGATCAAGTAATTGATTATGCACAGCGTAAAGGCATGGACTTAATGAGCGTCGAACGTTGGTTATCACCCGTTTTGGGTTATGATGTTTAAATCTTGTTATTAATAATAGTTTTAAACCAAATCTAAATCAGACCATTTGTGGAGAATACTCAATGAATATTTGTACCTTAGTAAAAACCGCTATGCTGACCACACTGCTAGCTCTAATGACTATGCTAACAGCGCATGCAGACCTTAAAGAAGATGTGTTGGCCATGTGTGACAAAATGCAAGCCTGCATTTTGGACCAAGTAGAAGAGCAAAATTTGCCACCACAAATAAAAGAAGTATTGACCAAACAACTATTTGAACAGCAATGTGCTCTGGCTATGCAAAAATACGAAGCGGATATCGTCGACTCCGATTTAGAAGAAGAAGCGCAAGCGTGCGTTGATTCGTTGCTTACTAAGGATTGTGAGGCCATTATGTCGGCTCAAGCTGCTCTCCGAACTGATGAATGTAATACCTTTGAAGAAGCTGCTGATGAGGCAGGTATCGATTTAAATCAATAAAACTATCTAGTATGTCAAAAGATAGTCGCAATCAGTTAATCGATTTTTTACGTTGTGAACCGCTTGATAAAAATCTTTTCCGAGGCCAAAGTCGTGACTTTAAGACCGGTCAAGTTTTTGGCGGTCAAGTGCTGGGTCAAGCGATTAAAGCCGCCTATCAAACTCTCGAAGAAGACCGACAAATCCATTCAGCCCATGCTTACTTTTTAACTCGTGGAGATGTAGATGCACCCATAATTTACGAAGTTGATCGCAGCTTAGATGGTGGTAGCTTTAGTTCTCGTCGAGTAGTGGCTATTCAACATGGCCGTCAAATATTTCATTTGTCAGCCTCGTTCCAGCGTACAGAAGAGGGAGTGGAATATCATCGAAATTGGATTCCTCCCAAAGAGGCGTTAGATAAAGCCTTGGAACACACAACCCCCACGCACAATCATTTCCAGGCAGAATATTTTGAAATGTATTATGTGCCTAGAGAGCAGTCAGCCGAACCAGAGACCGTACAATATTGGGTAAAAGCAAAACAAACGTTACCAGATAACTATCAAAGCCATCATTCTGCGCTAGCGTATTTTTCGGACATGGGTTTACTTTACTCAACCTTAGTGCCGCATTTGAAAGGTCAGCAAACATTGGAAGAAAAAGGTAAGGAATTCATTGTTGCTTCTTTAGATCATGCTATTTGGTTTCACCGACCGTTTCGTGTAGATGAATGGTTGTTCTATACTTGCAAGGTGCAATCCACAGGCAATAGCAGAGGCCTGGCCTTCGGACGAATTTATTCCGAGGACGGTACGCTGGTTGCTAGTACCTCACAAGAAGGGTTAATTCGCCTCAGAAATTAACGATTTGGTTGTGATGATTTAAGTAAACAATCTAGGTTGCTAACGAAATAAGGCGTCTAAATCGCTTAAAAATTTAGTAAAATTTATAGTGTTTTAAGTTCAGATGATGCGGATCTTAGGTAACATATATCTTGTACAGTTAAGAAATTAGATTTAGCATCTCGAATAGTTAAATTACTACTCACAATCGCTACAACGCAACCGACCCAAAATCAAACTAAAGAAGCCCTCACAAATTCATGAGTTATTCTTCCGCGCAGATACCAATAAAGCAAATATTAGTTATTCGCTATAAAGAAATTGGGGACGTTTTACTTAGCTCGGTTATTTGCAATACCATGAGAAAAAGCTTTCCCGAAGCGGCTATTGATTATCTTATGTACGATGTGACTGCAGACCTATTTTATGACCACCCTTCTGTAGATAATGTGATTAGCATAACTAGAGAAGAACGAGAAAGTAATTTTAAGTATCTTAAGAAAACTTGGGCTATTGCCAAGAACGATTATGATTTGATTATCGATACTACCTCTACGTATAGAACCGCATTGATCTCGTTTTTTTCATATAAAGCGCCTATACGTATTGGTCGCTCAAAAAAAGGGCAAGGAATTTTCTATACTCACCATTTTGATTTAGAAAAAATACGCTCGCAGAGCGCTGAAGGCACACCCAAGGTAATTGAACGCTTGGCGATGTTAGAACCGCTAGCAGCAATGGGTTATCAACTAAACGGCGATCGTCAGATGGTGCTGAACGTTCCTATAAAAGTTCGCAATGCTATGGGCGCAGTGATGGTGCGCAGCGGAATAAATTTTAATCGACCAATTTTTATCTTTTCCGTTAGTTCTAAATATGATCATAAGAGCTGGCGCGTGGATTATATGCAAGAGGTCGTGAAGTTTTGTATGGAAACGTATGGGGCACAAATAATTCTTTATGCGGGTTCTATAAAAGAACGCAATGATATTAAAGAGTTTCATGAGTTGATGGGCTCGCACAAAGACATTCACTGCGACATCAAAACACCCACCCTGCTAAATCTAGCTGCCATCATGACTCATTGTGATATGTTTATTGGCAATGAAGGTGGACCAAGACACATGTCCCAAGCGCTCGGTTTACCAAGTGTAGCGGTATTTTCTCCATCAACCGTTAAGTCCGAATGGTTGCCGAACAAGTCACGTAAATACCAAGGCGTGGAGTGTAGCGATGTCATTGAGGTTAGTGAAGAAGATAAAGCACGTATGGTTCTGGAAGAAAACTTCAATACCGATGATTACAGTGAATTGTACAAGCAGATTAATCCGGAGAGCGTTATTCCATGTATTCAGGACGTGATTAGTTTTGTCGGCTTAGACCGTTCCATCGAGTTCAGAAACTTTGAAAATCAGTAACTAAAAAGAAATACCGACGTATAAAAGCTACCACGTTGAGAATTAATTGTTCGAGAGCAAGGATTGATGGGTGAATATTCATTTATTGCCGTGGTAGCTGGTGTATTGCTAGTGGGTGCAATGAGTCCAGGCCCCAGCTTTCTTGTAGTCGCACAAAATGCTTTGAGCAAGTCGCGGGCGCATGGTGTTGCTACTGCACTTGGTACCGGTTTAGGTGTATCACTGTTTGCGGTCTTAGCTAGCTTCGGTGTAACCACCTTACTCGAAACAATGCCCAATGCGTTTCTGCTATTTAAATTAATCGGTGGCGCTTACTTATTGTTTCTGTCTTGGAAAATTTGGCTCGGTTCACGCACCGACCTAGCCGAAATAAAGGTGCAAAATGACGGCGCCGACAGTCTATTAAAATCATTTCTTAGCGGCTTAATAACACAAACCAGCAATCCAAAAACAGCCTTAGTAATAGCCGGTATTTTTGCCGCATTTGTACCTTCAGACCCACCACCCAACACGACTTTACTGGTGGCGGTCATTGCTTTTATTATCGATTTCTCTTGGTACGCGATTGTCGCTATAAGCCTTTCTGCTAACAAAAGTCGACAAATTTATCGGCGCGTAAAAATCGGCTTTGATCGAACAGCCGCGGTACTATTGGCCGTAGTTGGTTTGCGATTGTTGTTTACACGTATTGAGCTATAAAATTGGTATGCATAACGACTATGAGCATTCGTCAAAATTTTTAGTAAAGGAAATCTTCCAAGAGCTTATAATCCCAGGCGTTAGTAGACTTGTAATGTGCAGCAAAATCATGGTTTGGCGATTTTTTTCTGTACCTAAGTTGAAAATACACTGCTTCTAAATTTCTGTTTTTGATTCGTTGCAATAGTGTTCTGGTATTTAGTGTGTTTGCGTTCTCATGTTTGATGTCTGAAGACCACCCCAGTGCAGGCGCAATTTGATCAATGTCGGTTTCTAAGCTTGCAATGATATTGAATTTGGCCAGGTTTGCTTTGGCCAGCAGGTACTCGGCTTCGGTGATAGGGGCAATACGATTATCAATTTTCGCTAAAATTCGACAATAATAATTATCCATAGTGAAGGTTCTTGCGCGAGTATTCACATAGGATTCGACGGATCGCGCTGGTGTATAGCCGTTGTGTAAATCGTAATAGAAATTTGACACAAATCTTGTGAGCGGATCACGAACCACGGTAATTAGTTTCACGGCCAAATCTGTTTTTAAAACATCTATATTAGGCAATGCCCATTCGGTCGCTACAAAGGTCACTCCACGTTGCTGACACTGTTTGATGAATCTGCTTAGTTGTTCCGCCGAATAGCATGCTAGATCGAGCTGCTCCCCGTTGGCATCTAGTGGATTGCCATTGACATGGGCGGGCCAAAAACACTCGTTATTTGATTGTGCCGCTGCAACAATTGAACTGCCGGCGGCTTTATGAAAATGCTGAAACCAAATGAGGCGGTAGTTCAAATAATAACTCTGGGTTCTATATTCTGTGGGTTCTCTATATTGAGTTCTTACAACAGGTGGCTAATGCCTAAAATGTCGCATGCCAGTAAACACCATGGCCATATTGGCCTTATCAGCGGCGGCGATAACTTCGTCATCCCGCATAGATCCGCCAGGTTGGATTACTGCCTTAATACCAGCGGCTGCGGCATTTTCAATGCCATCGGCGAATGGGAAAAAAGCGTCTGACGCCATTACCGCGCCGGTTACTTCAAAACCAGCATGTTCGGCTTTAATGCCAGCTATTCGGGCTGAATTTACTCGGCTCATTTGTCCCGCACCTACGCCGATGGTCATATTATTGTTAGCGTAAATAATCGCGTTAGACTTAACAAACTTAGCGACTTTCCATGCGAATTCAAGATCCATCATTTGTTGTTCGCTTGGTTGTGCTTTTGTCACGATTTCCATTTTATTGGTCAAGGCTAAATCATTGTCTTGCAATAACAAACCCCCGGTAACGCGTTTATACTCCAAGCGGTTGTGTGAATCTTGATTCCACTCGCCACAGGTCAACAAACGAATATTTTGCTTTGTGGCAACAGCTTGTTTCGCTTCTTCATTTACAGACGGTGCAATAATTACCTCTACAAACTGCTGTTCAACAATCAAGCCAGCCGTTCGAGCATCTAGTTCTTGATTAAACGCAATGATGCCACCAAACGCGGATTCAGGGTCTGTAGAGAAGGCCTTTTCATAAGCTTCCAAAAGACTCGGAGCAACCGCCACACCGCAAGGGTTCGCATGTTTCACGATCACACAAGCAGGTGCACCGTCGAATTGCTTAACGCATTCTAAGGCCGCATCGGTATCAGCAATGTTGTTATAAGATAACTCTTTGCCTTGTATTTGTTGCGCCGAGGCGATACCAACAGGTGGCGACTCTTCTACATAAAAAGCGGCCTTCTGATGCGGGTTTTCTCCATAACGCATGGTTTGCTTGTGCTTAAACTGTACATTAAAGGTACGAGCAAAGTCGCTTTTTACACCACCCTCCTCGATGCAGCCCAAGTAATTGGCAATAGCTCCATCGTATTGCGCAGTGTGCTCGAAGGCTTTGGTGGCCAGCGTAAAGCGCGTTTGTTGTGACAATCCACCCGCATTTATTTCTGCGCTTAAAGCCTCATAATCACCAGTATCAACAACAATGGCTACGTCTTTATGGTTTTTGGCAGCCGAACGCACCATCGTGGGACCGCCTATATCAATATTCTCAATAGCAGTAGACAAGTCACAGTTAGGGTCGGCAATAGTTTGTTGAAAGGGGTACAGATTAACCACAACCATATCAATTTGATCTATACCGTGCGCTGCCATAATCTCATCGTCGGTACCGCGACGGCCCAAAATGCCGCCATGTACTTTTGGATGGAGAGTTTTAACTCGGCCGTCCATCATCTCAGGAAACCCCGTGTAAGAAGAGACTTCGGTTACCGAGATACCTTCGCTGTCCAGCAAGCTAGCAGTACCGCCAGTAGAAAGTATCTGGACACCGGCGGCCTGTAAGTTTTTGGCAAAATCTACAATGCCTGTTTTATCAGAAACGCTGATTAGCGCGCGTGCTGGCTTAATAATATTTTGAGTCATTACAGAACTAACTTAAATCATAAGTTTTGAGTTTTTTACGCAGGGTATTTCGGTTAATACCCAAAATGTTAGCCGCGCGTGTTTGGTTGCCATTGACTTTGTCCATTACCAGTTGCAAAAAAGGTTTCTCTACTTCGCTTATAAAAAAGCCGTGTAAATTTTTAGGTTCTTCTCCGTTGAGATCAGTAAAATACTGTTCCATTGATTGAACAATACAATCATTGAGGGGAGTGGTTTTTTTCATTTGTATGACTTCATTAGCGTAAATTAGTTGTTTTAGGCAGCTCTTTGCTCTGCTGTTTCGAATAAAAATCGTTCTACTAGCGCAAGCTGAGTATTGGATCGCTCTGTGGTACTAATTTTTCTGCGCAGCGCCTCCGATGCTGGTTTTTCCCAATATTGTAGATACCATTTAATATGTTTGCGGGCCAGTTTGACCCCTAAGGTTGCTCCATAGAATTGATGTATAGCATTTAAATGCGTACAGATAATAGCGGCTCTTTGCTGAGCGGGTGGAATGGCACATATAACCCCATTGTTTAGATACTCAGCAATTTGCTTAAACAGCCAAGGCTGGCCCTGTGCAGCGCGCCCAATCATCACCCCATCGGCACCAGTGAGGTTTAACACCTGTTGTGCTTTCTCGGGGGTGTCAATATCGCCATTGGCGATGATTGGAATGTTAACCGCTTGTTTAACCGCGGCTATCGTATCGTACTCTACGGTACCTACGAATTTACATTGGCGGGTACGGCCATGAATGCTAATCGCTTGAACACCGACTTCTTCAGCAATTCTTGCAATGGTGACCGCATTACGTGTTTTGGGTGTCGTGCCAGTTCGAATTTTGACTGTTACGGGCTCATCAACGGCCTTAACTACGGTGCCTAAAATCTCTTTCACCAAGGGCTCATTTTCAAGTAACGCCGAACCAGCGGCCTTTCGACACACCTTTTTCGCCGGGCAACCCATATTAATATCTATTATTTGCGCACCAAGACTGACATTGTATTGGGCGGCTACGGCCAATTGATATGGATCCGTTCCGACTAATTGCACCGCTAATGGCTCGGGCTCACCAGACAGATCTGAGCGAAAGCGAGTCTTACGTGATTTTCGTAATTCAGCGATACTGGTAATCATTTCTGATACAACTAAGCCTGCGCCATTGTCTCGACAAACTTGCCGATAGGGTTTGTCCGTAACCCCTGCCATGGGTGCCGCAATTACCGGATTGGCTATCTCAAATTTTCCGATTTTCATGGGCGTAATCTTAGGCCTATTATTGTGTGTCTACTTTGAACACGTCTTTGCAGTTTGATAAAAAATCGGCAGAACAACCTAAGTCAAATAATCTTGGTTGGAAATATTAATCAAATAAAGACAGCTAACCGAGTCTGTAAAATTGTAAGAGTGCTGATTGACGTGGTGTCAAAACTGCGGGCGATAAATAATACCGATGGCGATACTTTGGGTAAAGATCTAAATAAAAAAATTTCCGTTTTTATTTAGCTATTCGACTCGATCCTTGTGCGCCAAGCGCAATGCAAGCAAAAAAAAATGTTACGGTGAGCATTTAGATTAACTCAAAGGCTTCTTAACTTTGTCACCCAATATTCTGATTTCATATCCAGTCGCTTGTTTTGGAAAAGCAAGTAGTTCAATTGTGACCTTTTTTAATTCATTGATACCAATCGAGTTGTTAGTTCGGTTGTTATGTAAATAATCCTCGGGCACTAAACTACGACGAGATATCAATCGACCATCAGCATCGGTAAGCGTCAGCTCCATTGTGGGCAGGGCCTGAGAAATCTTTGCGCGGTTAATTAAACTAACGCGCAGTAATATAGTTGAGGCACGAGTCGCGTGGGCTTCTACGTCAGCCGCCAACAATTGCAAGCCGTTTAGATTGCGCCGTTCTGGTAAGGTTATATTATATTGATTCAGTTTTTGTTGAATTGGTATGGCGGCTGGTTTGATGATGCTTTGGACTACCGCATGATCGGGCCAAAAAATCATTTGCCTTAACCACATTTGATACAGCAAAGCGATCGCTAACACAGCAAATAAAAGGAGTAATATTGGCATTACAAACAGCTTTTTGAAAAGACTGGTTTTTTGTCGGCGAATCTTAAACTGGTTGTTCTTTGGAATATTAATATTAGTCGAGTCATCCATCTCGTTAGTCGAAATATCTTCAATTTGATCGGCCACTTCTGTTGCCAAAGGGGCAGGTAATATCTTGTCCTCAATTAATTGGTCGACTTCATCGATTAGATCGGTGTCTGTATCACCAATGTCTTCGCTAAAACTCAGTGATTGCGGTTTATCGGAGACTTCATCGCCAATTTGCTCATCGGCGAGTTGCGTTAATACGATCGGTCTTTTTTGCGGCAGTTTCATTGAATACTGCGAGGGCGCGAAGGCCGGTCGGGGCTCAAAGTCTGTTTCGTCTATTATGGACTCTGAATCATCGTCATCGAAGATAATGCTCATTTCAGAGTTTAAACTCTCGTCAAAACTAAATTTTGGTGCGGGTAATGGCTCTTCTTCTATTTCTATTAAACCATCGCTTCGGTTGTTAAGGTCGGCAGCTTCATTGATAAAACTAGCATAGAACTCTTGGTTACAGGAACCACAGGTAACGACTCCCTCTGACGCACTGTATTGCTCAGCACTGATAACATACACTTTCAAACAATGGGTACACTGAGTTTTGTTCATATTCTTTTTGGTGCCCTTCTAAAAGCTATCAAGACCATGGTTTATTACTAATCGGATTATTGCCAATCAGCAAACACCATTTACTGTCGTAACATTTATTATCTGAAGCTTCATTTCTTAAATCTTCATTTAGTAAATATTCATCGTCAAAACATTTAACGAAATCAAAACTCTCGCCATAGGCATCCGCTACTTGATCGACTTGCGTAGCGAGT
Organism: uncultured Gammaproteobacteria bacterium; assembly: GCA_964549895.1. GTDB lineage: Bacteria > Pseudomonadota > Gammaproteobacteria > Arenicellales > Arenicellaceae > Arenicella. Next base: position 1,928 of record CAZJWW010000049.1, on the reverse strand, counting down.
AAACCAGTGAGTAATAAGGTACCTCCAGGCACTAAATTGTGCAACAAAGTGTCCTTTAACTCAATCACGACGGACGCTAAAATGTTAGCAATTACAAGGTTATAGCTTTGTGGTTCGATACTTAGACGCTCGAGCTCACTGGGTAGATACGCGTTGAGTTTGTGCGCGCAATTATTTCTAGCGGCATTTTCCTTGCAGGCGTTTACCGCCAGTGGATCTATATCGACCGCGTCGGCGTGTGCAGCACCACTCATTATGGCTGCAATCGCTAGAATTCCGGTGCCACTGCCATAATCCAGCACGCGCTGTTCACGTAAGTCTTGGTCTGCCAACCAGCGTAAACAAAGTTGCGTAGTTGCATGAGTTCCAGTGCCAAAAGCAAGGCCAGGATCTAAGTTAATGTTTCGCGCCGAGGGTTCCACTGGGTCACACCAGCTAGGAGTAACCCAAAGGTTGGTGCCAACCTTTATCGGTTTAAAGGCGTTCAGCCACACCCGTTCCCAGTCCTGGTCGATCAATCTATCGACGGAAACAGGGATCTCGGTGCCATTTTCAGAACTTACTTGCTTGCTTATAAATTCAATAATGGGGTCCAAATTAATTGCTTGATCAAATAATCCGGTCACTCTGACGTGTTGCCAATCGGGAGTGCCAGGAAAGGCAACCTCATAAAATTCGTTTAGACCGGCATTTTCGGTGATAACCGCCTGAGCTAAAAACCCTTCTAGCATAGCGGATACGGTCTCTACCTGATCGGCGCTAACAACGAGCGTTACTTGTTGCCAACTCACTTAAAGATACGACTCTAACCAATTTGCAATCTGTTGTTCGTCAATACGTCCTAAGATTTGCTCAATGACTTTGCCGTCTTTATCTAACAATATCGAATATGGTAATAAGCCTTGTTGATTGCCGACACTTTCCATTAACATATAACCGGTTTTTTCTGCGTATAAAATTGGATAAGTGATATCCATAGAATCTAGAAAGGGTTGCGCTTTATTTTGCGAATCAATCGCAATGCCTAATATTTGAAAACCGGATTGGTTTGAACCGCTGGCTTTCGCCTGTCGATACATGGTTTCGAATATTGGCATTTCATGACGACACGGCGCACACCAACTGGCCCAAAAATTAACCAGTGTTAGTTCCCCCAATTGATCACCAACAATGGTCGGCCCATTAGCGCCAATCAATCTAGCTGACAATAAACTTTCTTCGACTATCGGTGGTGGGGCGGATTTAGCGTTTGAGCCATTATCGACTTTATGATCGCGATCAGCAGCCTTGTCTGTCACAAAATTGTGTTCAGAAAAACCATAGTAAGCGCCCAGCGCTAAAGCGCCGACTGCGAATAGAGTGATGACTAATTTCATATTCATATACTAATTTCCTGAACGGCCTAGGATTGTTAAAAAATCATTTTCACTTAAATAACCGTATTGTCGAAGATCGACTAGTTCATCTCCACTGGGCTTAAAGAACAAGGTCGCCGGCGGGCCGAAGACATTAAAAAAGCGTTTTACTTCTTCACTGTTTTTGGATGTCTCAGTGACATCAATCTCCACCACAGACCAAGACTCTAAAGCGTTTATAACGCTGGACTTTTTAAAGGTGGTTTTATGCATGCGTTTACAATCCAAACACCAATCGGCGTAAAAATCGACTAACACCGGTTTACCTTGATCTTTGGCGGTTGCCAGTAATTGCTGTGCACCGGCCAGGGTAGTGGTGGATTGAAAGTTAATACTCTTGTTTGCCACGTTGTTTGATAATCCACCACCAGAGTTTAATGTTAAGGAGTCAAGCGGCTTTAAAATATCATTACCGCCACTCACTCCGCCAAATAGAGCCATAGCGCCCCACAGTATTGCGCCAACACCAAGCGCGCGTAGAACACTGATACTCAAATTAGAGTTCGCGTCGCT
>CAZJWW010000048.1:0-17446 GCA_964549895.1 uncultured Gammaproteobacteria bacterium | reverse complement strand
ATTGTCGACGGCTGTCCACCTAACCTAGAGCTGAACGAAACTGACCTGCAACCGGATTTGGATCGCCGCAAACCAGGGCAGTCTAAGTTCACAACTCAGCGCCGTGAAGCCGATGAAGTGCAAATTTTTTCCGGTGTGTTTGAAGGTAAAACAACGGGTACCTCAATTGGCATGATTATTCATAACACGGATCAAAAATCCAAAGATTATTCTAATATTATGGATACCTTTCGGCCTGGCCATGCCGATTATACCTATCATCATAAGTATGGAAATCGCGACTACCGAGGTGGCGGACGCTCATCAGCGCGCACTACCGCTATGATTGTCGCCGCAGGCGGTATCGCCAAAAAGTACCTGAACCTACAAGCCGGCATTGAGATTCGAGCGTATCTGGCACAAATGGGGGATATCAGCATCGATACGGTAGATTTTGATCAGGTAGCGAATAATCCGTTTAATTGCCCAGATGCCGATAAGGTAGCTGACATGGAAGCTCTAATTACGCAGTTGCGCCGTGACGGGGATTCGGTGGGTGCAAAAATCACCGTAGAAGCTAATAACATGCCTGTGGGTTTGGGTGAGCCGGTTTTTAATGAATTGGATGCCGATATTGCCAAGGCCTTAATGAGTATCAATGCAGTCAAAGGCGTAGAGATAGGCGCAGGTTTTGAATCGGTATCGCAGCGCGGCTCTGAACACCGCGATGAACTTTATCCCGATGGTTTCGATAGCAACAATGCCGGCGGCATATTAGGCGGCATTTCTTCGGGCCAAGATGTGGTTGCAAGCCTTGCTTTAAAGCCTACATCTAGCATTACAAAGGTTGGGCAAAGCATTGATAAAAAAGGAAAATCTGTTGAAGTTGTCACCAAAGGTAGGCATGATCCCTGCGTCGGTATTCGGGCCGTACCGATCGCCGAAGCGATGCTGGCGATCGTTATTATGGACCATTATTTGCGCCACCGTGCACAAAATGCTGACGTTAGTGTGGACACTCCAAAAATACCAGGCAGCCGTTGATAATCGCGGTCATAAATAAACACAGTCGTGAACAGTGATTGTATTTGTTGAGTGCACTAGGGAATAGGGAAATACTGTTGCTGCAAATAAACCGCAATGCGTAATTGGCATTTCTCCAGCTTCTATTTCTTTTACTTTGTTAGTGTTGGCGTATTCGTCCCTTATTGGAGCCTACATCTTAAGTATCTAGACTTTAATGCGACCGAAATTGGTCAATTGATGGGGATTTTCTTACTCACTAAGGTGGTGGCTCCCAATATTTGGGCTACTTTGGCCGATCACGTTGCATCTGAAAAAGGACATTCTCTAGGGCTTTTAAAGTTCGCCGCCTTTGCCGCTTTTGCGTTTTATTGCTTAATGTTCTGGGCCAATAGTTTTTGGTACATTGGTGCAGTTATGGCGGCGTATTGTCTGTTTTTTAACGCCTGGTTACCCCAGCTAGAAGCGGCTACCCTAAATCATTTAAAAAGTCAGGCTAGGGATAAGGTTGATCAAGATAGTTCTGGTCACCATTATGGTTCGATTCGCTTGTGGGGTTCTATTGGTTTTATCCTTACTGTTTTGACGTTGGGGGCTCTAATAGATAGCTATGGACCCGCCATTATTTTACCAGCCGGTGCAATTAGCCTGCTGAGTATTGTTATTGTCAGTTTTTGGATGAAAGGTGGTGCTGCAGAATTGACCCCTGAGTCGCGAGTAAAAATACCGATTCGGCAGTTGTTGAACATCAAAATCATCTTGCTCTTATCGTTGTGCGTAGCGATGCAAATATCACACGCACCATTTTATACTTTCTTTAGTATTTATTTAGAATCCTACGGCTACTCCAAAACCTATATTGGCATTTTGTGGTCTGTGGGAGTGGTGTTTGAAATCGGTATTTTTCTAATCGGTTATCGCCTATTGCGTTATTACCGATTAGCACACTTGCTAAGCTTCACGTTTGCAATTGCCAGTGCGCGTTGGTTTATGTTGGCGCAATACCCTGAGAATGGCGTCATATTATTTTTTAGTCAGGTTTTGCATGCGATTACCTACGGCTTGTATCACAGTATTATGATTCAGTTTATAGATCGTTTTTTTAAAGGTCGCTATCAAATACGTGGACAAGCTCTGTATACCAGTGTGAGTTTTGGCTTAGGTGGCGCTGCTGGCAGTGTCATAAGTGGTTATGTATGGTCTGGTTTTGGCGGTAACTATCTATTTTTGTGCGCGGGCGTTTTGATGTTCGCGGTGACCATTATCTCCTTGTTTGTCACGCCCAGAATTACGGTCATTGCTGCCAATACTTCCAATGACACATCGGAAGTATCAAATAAAGGCAACTCCTACTAAAGATGAAAACAATCGTTTGGCTGAGAGAAGATCTGCGTTTGCTAGACAATCCGGCACTGCATTACGCGGCGCAAAATGGCGAGATTTTGGTCGTTTTTATCTACCCCACAGACTTAGGCGCGGCGCGCTATTGGTGGTTGCATCACAGCTTAGTTAGTTTAACGGCTGCTTTGGCCGAACGAGGTTTGGAACTTATTTTGCGGACCGGCGAACCGGCGCAAGTTTTAATCGAACTGAGTGAGAAAATAAAAGCGGATCAACTGGTTTGGAATAGAATCTACTCACCTGAAGGTATACGCGATGGTGCCGCGCTCAAATCTGCTTTGAATAACAGCAGTATTAAGTACAAGTCGTTTAATGCGCAGTTATTGATAGAACCCAGTCAAATTTTCAATAAGCAAGGCAAGCCATTTAAGGTATTTACACCATTTTGGCGTCATTGCTTATCCTTATTAGATCCGCCGCCAATATTGCCAATACCTACAATGCAGGCCATCGAGCAGAAAGTAGAATCAGAGTCATTGGAAAGTTGGGGTTTATTGCCAAGCAAACCAGATTGGTCTACTGGCCTTTCAGCTAGATGGGAGCCCGGAGAGTCTGGCGCCCAAAACCGTTGGCAAATGTTCTTGGAGCAAACGATTTCCAAGTACAAAGAAGGTCGAGATTTTCCCGCTCAGCACAATACTTCTTATTTATCACCGCATTTAGCCTTTGGAGAGATTGGCGCGAAACAGATTTGGTTTGATACTCAACAGGCTTTAGCGAGTAATCAAATAGATAGTAGCAACGCCAATAAGTTTTTGGCGGAAATTGGCTGGCGGGAATACAGCCGCTATTTACTGGTGCACTTTCCGCAGATGCTCACTGATTCCTTTAATCCGAAGTTTGAAAATTTTCCATGGCAAAATGACAAGCAATTGTTAGGAGCATGGCAACGTGGCGAAACGGGTTATCCCATTGTGGACGCGGGTATGCGCGAATTATGGGCGACGGGTTATATGCATAATCGAGTACGCATGGTAGTGGCATCGTTTTTAACCAAGCATTGTTTAGTGCACTGGCAGGAAGGCATGGATTGGTTTTGGGATACCTTGGTGGATGCCGATATTGCTAATAATACCGCGAGCTGGCAATGGGTTAGCGGTAGTGGGGCGGATGCCGCTCCGTATTTCAGAATTTTCAACCCCGTATTACAAGGCGAAAAGTTTGATAAACAAGGAGACTATGTGCGCCAATGGGCACCAGAAATCGCTGAACTGGCTAACAAGTTTATTCATAAGCCCTGGCAAGCGGACCCTATGACTTTGCAACTGGCCAACATTGCGCTAGGGCAAAATTACCCACACCCGATTGTGGATCATAAAGAAGCTAGGGAGACGGCACTGGAAGCTTATCAGGCCTCAAGGCTGTTCAATAAACACGCTCAGGGCTGTTAGTTAAAACAGGCTCAGGGCGGTTGGTTAAAAATGAGATAAACACTATTTTCACGGAAAATCGAGTATCTTTCTCGGCATGTGCCGCAATAACTCACGACCGAACTGAGATTTTAGGTGATCAAATTAGCTATTTCATTTATTGTGATGATCTATGTAGTTTATTTTAATAAACGTTTTTAAGAATATATTGACATATGTAATATATCTTTCTAGAGTACATACTCTTAGCCTTTAAGCCACAGTTTCGTTTTGACGGATTGAACGAGTGAAAAAAATTAGGATAAAGATTATTGGCGTTGGTTATTTGCGTGTTGTTTTGAAAGATTTTCGATAATTAACCGATCTTAATACCTGTGGCGTAACGTTTTTTTTACACCAAGCTTTTTTGGATGAATAGAGATACAGAAAATTCCGCAGATCAGCCAGAGTCTTTGAATTCAGAATTATCAAAAGATTCAGATTTATCAAGCTTTTACACGCAGTTGGGATTTTCGCAAGAGCATCTATTAAAGCTCACCACGTGGCAAATGCCATTTGGTAAATACGCAGGTCGAGTACTTATTGACTTGCCGGAGGAATATCTTTTTTGGTTCGATAGAAAAGGTTTTCCTAAAGGTGAGTTGGGTGATTTGATGAAATTTTGTCTCGATCTGAAAATTGAAGGCTTAGACGAACTTCTTAAGCCTTTGAAATCTACTTCCAATTAATGGTAGGTGTGTTTTGAATATTCGTGATTTGCAATATCTAGTGGCAGTACATGAGACTAGTAATTTTAGTAAAGCGGCTGAAAAGTGTTTTGTCAGTCAGCCGACGCTTAGCGGGCAACTTAAAAAGTTGGAAGAAAGTCTCGGCGCTAAACTGATGGAACGTTCAACCAGAAAAGTACTGTTTACCCAACTGGGTGAGAAAGTGGTCGAGCAAGCTCGTAATGTACTAATGACCGTGGACAATATTTCAGATTTAGCGCGTCAGAGTGATAATCCGTTTGCCGGTGATTATCATGTAGGCTTGATTCCAACAGTCGCGCCATTTCTGCTGCCGTTGATAATGCCGTCGATGAGCTCGGCATTTCCCAACATGAATTTATTCTTGCATGAACTTCAAACTGATTCGCTGGTAGATAAGCTTCTTAAAGGTGAGATTGACGCGGCTATTTTAGCGAAGTTAGATTGGGATTATCCAGTTCGCGAATTTCCCTTATATGAAGAGACGTTTAATTTAGCGATGAGCGACAAAGATCCTATTGCTACTCGCGGGCAACCGGTGTCACTATCTGTTTTAGAAGATCGATCGGTATTGATGCTCGAAGATGGTCATTGTTTACGCGATCAAGCACTGGGTGTGTGTTTTTCAGCAGGTGCCAAGGAAGATCAGCGTTTTAAAGCCACTAGCATGGAAACTCTGTTACATATGGTTGCTACTGGCACTGGTATGACTTTGATTCCTGAATTAGCTTGCCAGAAAGATTTAGCAGGCATTAACTACTTACCTTTCATTGATCCTAAACCGAGTCGAGAAGTCGTGATGCTTGCTCGTAATAATAGTTCGCGCATGCCTGCGTTGGAGCAAGTACGCAGCACAATTTCAAATGCCATTGCGCCGGTTTTGTCTAAGACGCATTTGGTAGGGCAAGTAGCCTAAATTTAAGCTGATGGTGAAGCGATATAGATTAAATTTTTAATTATTGTGTAAGTAATTTCTCTGCTTGAGTGTCTCTTTAGTTATATAGCTAAATGTTTCACAGGCTCTTTTGGTATTTAAAGTCGAGAGCCTAACTAATCTTTTCTAACGATTGTTATCTACCTATAGGCGCAGCAATTTATGAAATTTGTTTCCTCAATTTTAGTTTTCTTCGCAGTCAAACTATTTTTCTTTAGCAGCGGTGTTCACGCGCAAACCTTTCAAAGTGGTGAGCAACAAGTGCCCCTTATCGAGCTATACACCTCAGAAGGTTGTAGTAGCTGCCCTCCTGCAGAGCGTTGGTTATCTAAGCTTTCCAACAAAAAAGATTTATGGTCTGGCTTTGTACCAGTAGCCTTTCATGTTGACTATTGGGATTACATAGGCTGGAAAGACCCATACGCCAGTAAAGAGTACAGTCAGCGACAACGGCGTTATGCGGCGGAATACGGTGAAAGTACGGTTTACACCCCTGGTATGCGTAAAAGTGGCGAAGAATGGCGAAGCTGGCGTTTTTTGGGCAGCCCTGAAGAAAGCGATGCTGAATTGGTGGGTAAGATTGCGCTAACGGTCAATGATGGTGGACAGTTTGAGGCAGAGTTTTCAGCTAGCGAACAGAGTAATGCTAAACCCTCACAATTAAATGTGGCGATCTTAGGTGTTGGCCTAAGCAGTGAAGTAACGCGTGGCGAGAATAGCGGCAAGACCTTGGAACATGATTTTGTAGTATTAGGTATTTCTTCTTTTTCCAGCGCAAATGCGGGAAAGTGGAGTGGCGTTATTCCAAGCCCTAAAGTCAAAGCAGAAAAATACGCAGTAGCAGCATGGTTAACCCAAGGTGGTAGTTTGACGCCAGTTCAAGCCACTGGGGGGTTTTTAACCGCAAACCTTAACTAGTTTTTCCTAATCTTTAGGTCAATAGTTTATAGACTAAGTAGTTTCTCCTCTAAGTAAGAAAACGGCGGCGTTGGGAAACCATCGACCGCTGTTTTTTTGTTTCTTTTCCGTATTTATCGACAGCTCTATTTAAAGCCTTGTGATGATCTCTTGCAAAAGCTAGACTTGGCGAGGATTTTTAGTAATAAAAACATTTTTTTTAACAAAAAGATAATCAAACTCACAATGAGTTTTCGCCATGTCAGAAAATAGAGAACAGTTTCGCTCACGTCTTGGGTTTATTCTAGCGGCCGCGGGTTCCGCCGTTGGTATTGGTAACTTGGTTGGGTTTCCCGTCAATGCTGCTAAGAGTGGCGGTGCGGCATTTTTGTTGGTGTACGCAGTATTTATCGTAGTGCTTTGTTTGCCGGTAATGATCGCCGAAATGACGCTAGGACGACACACTCAACGCAATCCCCTGGGTGCTTACAATGAAGTATCGGGTAATAGTTCACTCTGGAAGATAGGCGGTTGGTTGGCCCTGATAACGCCCTTTATGATCGCGGTGTTTTATCAAGTCTTAACGGTATGGCTTTTGGGCTATTTTATTGGCGCCGTTAGTGGCAATTTAACGGCTATGGCAAGCCCTGACTATTTTGGTCAATTTATTAACTCCTACGGTGTGTTCATATATCTAGGTGTTTTAACGTTGTTGATCGGTATTGTATTAAATTCCGGTGTGCAAAATGGTATAGAAAGACTGGCTAAAGTATTGATGCCTACGTTATTCGTTATGCTCATACTGCTTACTATCTTTGGTTTAACGTTGCCGAATGCCTTGAGTGGCGTCAAATTCTATTTAATACCGGACGTTAGCAAAATCTCAGCCGAGGTAATTAGTAGCGCATTGTCGCAAGCCTTCTTTTCTCTGTCGCTTGGCATGGGCATTCTAATTACCTACGGATCTTATGTGAGTAAGCGTGAGAGTATTAGTAGTGGTGCCAAAATGGTTGCCTTGGTGGATACATCGGTGGCATTTTTTGCCGGATTGCTGATATTGCCAGCGATTTTTGTCTTTAACCCACAAATTGATACAGCAGAATTATCCAGCTCTTCGGTGTCTTTGGTGTTCACCTTCTTGCCGAAGATTTTCTTATCTCTACAGACGTTGATTGGTTTTCTCGGTGCCTCTATTTTTGCCAGCATGTTTTTTCTGCTGGTGTTTTTTGCAGCACTGACCTCACAAGTATCCATTCTGCAGGTGCCGTTATGTGCCTTTCAAGACGAACTAAAGTTCAGCCGCCTTAAAAGTGTATTATCGCTCGGTGGTTGCGCTGCATTACTGGTTATCGCTTGTACTGTGTCATTTGGGATGGTCGAATATTTCACTAGTTTTATGAATTATGGTGGCGCGACCAAGTCTTTCTTCGATCTAGTTATTGATGTGTTTTATGAAACTATTTTGCCACTGAACGGATTTATCGTTTGTATATTTGTCAGCTATCGTTGGAAGAAAGCTGGCTTTAATGCGGCGGCCACAATCGGAGATGATACTTTTGAAGGATCGTTCACGCAAAAATATTTAAATGTCGCATTGGGTTCTTTTGTGCCGTTGATACTACTGTTGATATTCATTAATACCGTGCTAATTAAGTATTTTGGTGGCAGCTTGATCTAAGTGCATCGCTAATAAGTATTAGCATCGTGAATCCAGACGATTGGAATTACCCGAATCCATTTGTGATTGAAGTCGACGTTAAAAGTGCCGACCTAGACAGCTATGGACATGTTAATAACGCGGTTTATATGCGTTGGCTGGATGAATGTGCCCGCGAACATTCAAAAGCAGATGGTATAGATTGCGATGAAGCACAAGAGTACGGTTTTGGGATGGCTGTTCGTGAAAGCCGTATCCGCTATTTGTCTGCGGCTTTCGAGGGGGAAAGCATACTGATTGGCAATTGGATTGGCTTCAATGATGGGCGATTGAGAATTAATCGAATATTTCAAATTATTCGCCCTGAAGATAATATGAGTTTGTTAACCGCCAATCTTGATTATGTGTGCATTAACATTGCGACTGGCCGAGCAAGTAAGATGCCCGATTTATTCCGTAAGGTTTATGCCACGAATTTGGGGAAACTCGAGGTTTTTTAAAAAAAGGTTTAAAAGAAAGGTTTTTAATTTTATAAGGCGGTTAAAAACCGCTAGCCACCTTTAAGCACTCTCTGTTGCTCACGCTTCCAATCGCGTTCCTTAATACTGGCGCGTTTATCATGCTGTTTTTTACCTTTAGCCAAGCCGACTTTTAACTTGGCGCGGCCGCGCATCCAATAGAGACTTAAGGGGGCAATGGTATAACCGGCACGCTCAACCTGACCAATTAAGCGACTAATTTCGTATCGCTTCATTAGTAACTTGCGTGCACGTACTGGGTCTGCTGTCACGTGTGTCGATGTCGAGGTTAGTGGGGATATATGAGCACCAAACAAAAACAGTTCGGCATTTTTTATAATGACGTAACTTTCTTTTAATTGAACCAATCCAGCACGCATGCTCTTAACCTCCCAACCCTCCAGAGCAATGCCGGCCTCAAATTCTTCTTCAATAAAATAGTCAAAGCGCGCTTTCTTATTGCTGGCAATAGTATTTGAAGGTGTTTTTTTCTTTTTGGCCATTAGGCGTTTTATTCTATAAATATTACGGTTGCAAACTTCACTACAAAGTTTACTGAATGTGCAAGGTATACTGCGCAAGCATCGAATGATAACGTTAGTTCCAGAAAATAAGAAATAATATTAAACGCATTGCAAAAATATAACTCAAATAGCACTTCTGCAGCATCGTCAGGAAAGTTGCGCAGGCCGTCTTGGGGATCCTATTGGGCATTTCTATTGGCTGCCGTTGGCTCATCAATAGGGCTGGGTAATATATGGAAATTTCCCTACGAATTAGGCACTCACGGTGGAGGCACTTTTTTATTGGTGTATATCCCATGCGTATTCTTGGTTGCGTTTCCATTAATAATGGCGGAGTTAATGCTTGGTCGGCAAGGGCGCGGCAGCACTATACAAAGCCTTAAAGTGATTGCCCAAGCTGAGCGTGCTTCCGGGCTTTGGCAAGCAATAGCTTGGTTAGGCATCCTCACTAGTTTTTTGATTTTTTCGTATTACAGCGTTGTTGCTGGCTGGATTTTATTTTACATCATGAAATCCATATCCGGCGCATTTGCCAACGTGCCTGCGGAAATCGTGCAACATTCATTTGGTGCCTTACTAAGTAACTCGGATCAATTGCTTATCTGGCACACGGTATTTGTGCTAATGGTGGTGTCCGTATTGGCTATGAGCGTTAGGGGTGGAGTGGAGCGTGCCATAAAATGGTTGATGCCATTGCTGGTAATTGCATTGCTGGCTCTGTGTGTTTATACCAGTCAGTTTGGTGATTATGAGAGAGCCATCAAATTTTTAACCTCGGTGGACCTTAATTTGATTGACGCTGAATTATTGGTTAGCGCACTCACTCAAGCCTTGTTTTCATTTAGTATCGGCATTGGCATTTTGATGTTATACGGCTCGTATTTTAAAGATGATAGGCCGCTCTTCAGCGGTAGTATGACGATATTGATTTTCGATACCAGCGTTGCGTTGCTTATGAGTTTAATGATTTTTTCGACCGTTTTCGCTTTTGGCATGTCCCCCGATTCCGGCCCAGGGTTGATATTCGAGACCTTGCCCGTGGCGTTTGCGCAAATCCCTGAAAATAATGTTCTGTTAGCTGCGTCGTTTTTTGTATTGTTACTGGTGGCCGCATTGATCTCAGGCTTTGCTTTACTGGAACCAACCATTGCGGCCCTCGTTGATAAGTTTAATATATCGCGTCGCACTGCAGCCTGGCTGGCTGGCAGCTTAGCGTGGGTATCAGGTCTATTATCCGTTTATTCATTTAGCTACTTTAAATTTAAGTTTTACTATTTTGATCAAGAACGCGTCAATGGTGCTTTTGATGTGCTGTATATCGTTACAACGCACGTTTTAATGCCTCTGACTGCCTTGTTGATAGCGATATTTGCGGGTTGGCGTGTTAGTCCAACCAACGCTAGCAGTGCTCTAAATTTGAGAGTTCAATTTGCATTTTTAACGTGGCGATTTTGCATTAAATTAGTCGCTCCGTTTATACTCACCGCAGTATTGGCTTTGGTATTGTTTTACCCTGCTTAGTTGATGTAAACGCCTTTTAATCTGCACGATAGTCCATGAAAATATCTCGTTCTGCTTTATTGACCTTTAGTGCAAAAAACATGTACGACGTCGTTGCTGATGTTCGCTCGTACCCAGACTTTTTGAATTGGTGTAAAGGCGTTAATGTTATTTCTGAATCGCCACAAGAAGCTATCGCGGAATTGATAATCGCTTATGGCGTGTTAGACTTTTCTTTCACAACCCGCAATGCTATGAGCAAAGATGCGCGCATCCAATTGAGCTTAGTTGATGGTCCGTTTTCTAGTTTTCAAGGGCAGTGGGAGTTTGCAGCCTTAAGCGAACAGGCATCTAAGGTGACTCTGGAGATGGACTTTAGATTCGACAATCCAATCACTCACAAAGTTTTCTCAGGTGTTTTTCAAAAAGTTGTTAACACTCAGTTTGAAGCTTTTCAAAAACGCGCGCAAGTCCTCTATGGAGAACGTGAGTTAGATCAACAAAAACATGGTGAGAGCGAATACAGCGCACCCTAATGCCCTAGTTAAGTATGCATAAAATAAACGTATCAGTGGTTTGCGCGATGGTCGATAAACAATGGTTGTATGAAACGGTAGTGCCAAGAGGAACCAATGCTCAAGAGTTAATAGAGCAATCCGATTTTTTAGAGCAAATTGATTTCCTCAAAGATAAAACTGTAGACTCATTGGATATTGGAATTTACTCGCAACGAGTGTCAGTCGACACTTTGTTAGAAGAGGGTGATCGTATTGAAATATACCGGCCACTCGCTGCTGATCCAAAAGAAGTTCGTCGACAACTTGCACTGATCGGCAAAACGATCGGAAACAAATAGCACTTTAGAATCAACGAACGAAACAAATAAACAAATTCGGTAAACATAATGTCAAAACCATTTACTCATTTACTGCGCGTGCGATACGCAGACTGCGATGCACAATCCATAGTATTTAATGGCAAATACGTGGAATATATTGATGTTGCTGCGACGGAATTTGTCCGAGTTATTTGGGGCGGATTTAGCGCACTATTTGACAGAGACCTAGACCATCAAGTTGTCAATGTGAATGTTTCTTGGAAAAGCCCTGCGGAGTTTGACGATGTAATCGCCATCAGCATAGAGAGTGCTCATATTGGCAATACCTCGTACACGCTTAAATTAGGCTTCAATAATCATGCAACAAGCGTAGTCATTGCCACTGCCGAAATAGTCTATGTGATGATCAATACTGAAAAACACGAAAAAGCTAAGATACCAGATGATTTACGTGCAGCATTAGAAGAAGGGGCTCCAAATGTAGTGGTTGATCATGCGGGTGTGGGTTGATTTTCAAATATTTATCTTGCATGGACTTTTGGTGGTAAATAGATAGTAAATTCATTAATAGGTTCGATAAGTACACTGTGAGGCGTTTGTTGCTCGGAATGTGTCACTAAATTTAGGCGCGTTAATAGATCAAAATCGGCCGATATCAGTGTTGCAGAAGATACCGCCAGCTTTTTGTGCCATACGCGGTAACTTCCTAACTTGCCGTCGCGTCTACGGTAAAAACCTGCTAGGGGATGGGTTAAGTAGACGAGTCCCGCTTCGTTATCATCAAATCCATCAAGGTCTATGGTTGAGTTATTAATTTGTTTTATCTCCACATCTGCTTTTGCCCATGCTGATTCTGTGGTCATTTTGTATTTTCTATAACTATTATTTATGGAATCATAGTCGCAATCAAATTTAACTTTGCCATTATGCCAAGGTAAGTTCCATAGATATCTAGGAACGACTATTGTCCATGAATCTAAGGTTGTACCAAGAAACCAAACACATCGCTCACCCGTGGTTGTGTCGATAATATAGATCCGATAATTAGTTTGCCCCATAGTAAATTTTGGGAAAGGGTAAACCGCTGAGGTGAAATCGGTATCTAGAAAAGGTACAACTGAGAGTAACGCTTTTTCTTCTCCATTGATTTTGATCGTATCTAGCTTAAAGCGATCAGGCAAAAGTCCGTCAAACCTAGATGGATCCGCCGCGTATGTGATAATCGCAAAGTGTTTAAGTTTGCATAAAACATCAATGCCTCTAGGTTCTGGCCGTTCTTGTAAGAAGTTTTTAAATTTCAATGCTTTCATATTAGTAAATCCTTATTTAGTACGCGCCGTTTTTAGCAAGAAACGTTTGTCGAAGAGGCTTTGCTTTCGATTCGGTGAATTCGATAACGAGTCGCAGCGGCAGCAATGGCACCAACTAATGCTAAACCCAGTAATAGCGAGTAGGTGGAGCTTTCAAAAAATGTTTGTGCATTAAACTCTTGGTGCTGAAAGATGAAATAAACAAGGCTGTAAAATAGGAGGCTGACTATGAAACCGGTTATGCCAGCCCGCAAAAATTGTGCACCCGTGCTCTTATTTCCGTTAATAATTACACCTGAGGCGATGGCTGGAATGCCACCGATAATTAATGCAAACGGGTAGCCGATCAAAATATACGATGCCATCAAAAAATAATGAGCGCCATATATCTCGTTAGAATTGAACCCGTTAGTAATTACAGCAAATAAGAAGTATCCAAAAAAATAGACCATATTGCCCACAAATGTACCAAAGAATAAGTATAGGAAAACCGCTCGAGTTGTTGATATTTTGTTTTTGACGCGATTCATTTTAGCCCTCTCTGTGGATATCAAATTGATTGACTGTCGGTCGGTTTTTTACCTGACTGGCGCGAAACTGGTGAATTACAAACATATTGAAGAAGTGGGCAATGCCAAGCGCGAAAAGTACAAAGCCAAGGCCAGAGCTTAGGTAAATGATGACTCCTTCGACACTTTCTAAGACTTGGCCGCTTTTCATACGGAGTAAAACGAAGCCTAAGTTAAGTAAATAAAACCCTACAACGAGCATATGGTTGATTGATTTGGCTAAGGCATCATTGCCATTGAAACCATCTATTAAGTAAATTTCGCCATTTTTACTTAATGTGCGAGAAACAAAAATCGTGATAAATACACTGATTAAAATATATAAAACGTAAGCTGAAGTATTAAACATGAAAAATCTCCGGTAAGTGGTTAATTGAAACGAACTTGCTTAGCAATGTTCATGAACCAACTTTAGAGAGACTTTGTAAGATTAACTTCCGTGTTTATAACTATTGAATAAGTATTTTTATATGCTATAAAAATCAATAACTTATGTTTTTCCTGATTTATAGAATAGGAGTTAGCTAGAACTATTCTTTCGATATTGACCAGGTGATATGCCAGTAATTTCCTTAAATGCGGTATAAAAATTGGATTGAGACTTAAAGCCAGTACTCATGCTAATGGCCAGAATTGAAGAGTTGGGTTCTTCTATTAATAGGTTTTTGGCTTGGCGAACACGATGCTCACGAATGTAGCGAGGGAAGCCGTATTCAAATTTGGTATTAATTAACTCAGAAAGCTGATGGGTTGTTAGGTCTAATTGGTCGGCTAGAAGTTTTAAACTCAGATCTTCATTTTCAAACAATTGATCAACGAGCATAAGTTGCTCAAGCTCGTTAACTTTTTGATCAATGTTAACCCCACTAAGTTTAGATTTGGCATAAGTAAGTTCGGTTATGAGTAAAATGTCGCTGAGTAATTTGGGGAAAAATAGTAAAGCGCAAACAATTAGTAACACCGAGCTGGATATTGAATTGCCGTAAGCTAAATAAAATACCTTGGCATTGATATAAGGGAGTGATAAACATAAGGCTAATGTGACTAATGCAATCACGGCAAATAAACCAAAAAAGAAGACTTCATATTTAAAGCGATTGCTTTGAGATCTTAATCTAAATATCAGTACCGCAAACCATAACGTATAGGCCGTGCCCAGTAAGAAACTTAGTGGTGCGAGAGTGGAAATGGGTAACAGGATGCTGATGAATGATGGAATAAAGTGCAATGCATCTACTTTTTTGTATTCGATCTCAGGGAACAAGATCACGCGACTAAAAAAGTAAAAGGTTGGCGGTATAAACAGTAATAATGTGCCGTAAGCACGATAGTTCAACAGTGGAACCTCATTAGCAAAATACGCATAGTGACCAAGTTGCAACAAAGCTAGACTCACTAATAAAGCTGTCGCTGCTAACTTACCTGTACTACTTTTCCTCATATCGGGTAGAAAAAACACGTAAGCGATCAATAATACGATAATGCCGAAAATACTAAAGCCGGTAAGTAAAATACTTAAATGGTTGAGCATGAAGTGTGTCACTGAGATCAGTTATAGCGCTATTAATAACACTATCACAACACCTGCTAAACGATATACAAAAATTGACTTAGATGAATTGAGACTGTGATGAAAGCAAGTCTAAATGGGCAGGCGGATATTTATAAACACAGGTGGCGGTGGTATGGGGTATTATTTAGGCTCCTCCAAAGCAGAAGGTCGATAACCATCAGAGCTTGCCACAAGTGCGCAGTACAGGATAGGGATTCAATTTTGTATGATTTGATCAGATACAAATAATACGTTTAATTTTGGTTTGTCAGGTGATAAGTTTGGAGCCCCGTTAATTGATATTAAATGTCTATACATAACAATGACACACTCCACCCATACTCATAATGACGATGATCGAAATCAGTCAATACTCATCGATATAAACGGTGAACTATTTCCGCGTGATGAGGCGAAGGTGTCGGTATTCGACTCTGCATTTATGCTAGGCGATGGTGTCTGGGAAGGTTTAAGAGTACATCGAGGGAAAATCCCTTTTTTAAAAAAACACTTAGATCGATTATACGCGGGAGCAAAAGCATTGGATTTTCACCCAGGGATCACTAAGGAGCAATTGTCTCAACGGTTAGATGAATGTCTGGTGGCTAATAATATGGACGAGGGTGTGCACATACGCTTGATGGTTAGCCGAGGAACAAAATCAACGCCTTATCAAGACCCTCGGGTAACGGTGACACCCGCAACCATTGTCATCATCCCAGAGTACAAGCAAGCCACGCCGGAGACTGTGACCAAGGGTATCGATTTGTTTACGGTTCATGTGCGTCGAGGTTATCCTGATGTGCAAGACCCAAAGCTGAATAGTCATTCTAAGATCAATTGTATATTAGCGTGTATTCAAGCGACTAAGGCAGGAGCATCCGAAGCGTTAATGTTAGATCCGCATGGATTTGTCGCGACCTGCAACAGTACTCATTTTTTTATTGTTAAAGACAACGAAGTAATTACCTCAACGGGGCAGTTTTGTATTGATGGAGTTACTCGTGGCGCGGTCCTCAATATCTGTGAAGGAAATGGTATTGAATGTGCGCAAACCAATTTCTCCTTAAGCGACGTCTATAGTGCAGATGAGGCATTCGTAACCGGTACGTTCGCGGGTTTAGTTCCGGTCACTAGTGTCGATGGTCGAACTATTGGTAGGGATGAAGGTAAAGGAGACGGCGAGGGCGATAATCGTGGGCCAATGGTCAAACGCTTGCAAAAACTATACATGGCGTTGCTTGAAGAAGAGTGTCGTCGTGCCTAATCAAGCACTTGATATCATTCGCATCGCGATGTGGTCAGGTCCGAGAAATATTTCCACTGCGATGATGCGATCTTGGGGCAATAGAACGGATACAGACGTAATCGATGAGCCATTTTATGCGGCCTACCTCAATGCCACTGGAGTGGTGCATCCTATGCAGCAAGAAGTATTGGCGAGTCAGTCCTTGGATTATGCACATGTAATAGAATCTGAACTAGAGAAACACTTGGCCCCAGGTAAGCTCATACAGTATCAAAAACACATGACCCTACATATGGTTGCGGATATTGATGAAGAATGGTTTGTTGCATTGAGGCATGCCTTTTTGATTCGCAATCCTGACGAAGTGGTTGCATCCTATGGCCTTAAACGAGACTCGGTCACCGCTGATGATTTGGGCTATGTTAAACAAAAGCAATTATACGACAAAGTAGTGGCTCTTCAGGGCAGCAGGCCGCCCGTGATCGATGCCAAAGACGTTGCAAACAATCCTAAAGAAGTGTTGCGAAAATTGTGCGAATGCCTAGATGTTAGTTTCGATGAACGCATGCTTCGTTGGGCCGCCGGGCCCCGTGCTAGTGATGGTGTGTGGGCAGCACATTGGTACCAAAATGTTGAAAAATCAACCGAATTTGTTCCGTATAAAAATAAGCCGTTAAATCTTAGTAAAGAACAACAATGGATCGCTGATCAGAGTCGACCCTTTTATCAAGAGATGTATAAACACAGAATTTGATGCTGATATTATGAAAGTGAGCTTGACTGACAAGCGCGTATTTGTGAGCGCAGGTGGCGATGGTATGGGTCGAACCACGGTACTTGCTATGCAACAATTAGGTGCGGAAGTATTTACCTGTGACATAGATCAAAACGCGCTAGATACTTTACCTAAGGGAATAACCAGTTGGAACTGCGATATCTCTGACCCGCAAGCAGTGGACGCTATGTTTGACGAGTTCATTGATGATGGTCTGGATATTTTGGTTAATAATGCAGGCATTGGTGGGCCGACTAAGCCAATTGAAGAAGTGACGAATGATGAATGGCGTCAAACCATGAGTGTCTGTATAGATTCGCAATTTTTTTGTTGTCGGCGTGCCGTACCTGTTTTCAAAGCACAAAAGAGCGGCGTGATTATTAATATGATATCCGCCGCTGGGATTTTAGGCTTTCCAAATCGTAGTCCCTACGTGGCGGCTAAGTGGGCCGTAAGTGGTCTAGTGAAAACGCTGGCTATGGAGCTAGGCCCGGACAATATTAGAGTCAATGGGATTGTTCCAGGCAATGTCAACGGTGATCGAATGGAACGAATTGTTCAGGCTCACGCAAAAGCAGAAGGCTTGGAACCAGAGCAAGTAAGG
>CAZJWW010000047.1:0-17657 GCA_964549895.1 uncultured Gammaproteobacteria bacterium | reverse complement strand
ATAACCGTTACCGAATCCACCGCCTGACTCACTATGGTGCTGCCATTATTACGCAACCATAAATGTTTGCCATCGGTCTTTTTTTTGATCCAATGGAACAGGAAAACATCTATATATTGTGCCAACGTGTAGGCCAGCATAGACGCGAATACGGCGCCCGCGGTATTCGCATAAATCAGCGTAAATAACTCAACCTGACCGACTAATTGACTGCCATCAGGTAGGCCTACAGGGTCCGATAGGCTTAAGGTTTGCCAGGGCGGTTGAACCGAGGGGTCTATTGCCGGCAAACTATTTGCCAGCCACATTATGGCCAGAATAAAAAAATTCAGCCCTAAGCCTACACTAACCATAAAGTTGGCACGTGCACGACCGTAGAGCTCCGAAATAATATCTGTACAAAGAAAGGTCAGAGGATAGGCCAACACGCCAACCGCCAGTTGCATTTTTCCCAGTTGAATAAACCGGCTGATGCCGATCACATTCAGTAATACCATTGCACATAGGAAAAACCCCGCCAGCACTAAAAATACACGTTCTCGACGCTCTTGCAGAGGTGAATCGCTAATTGCTAAATCAGTCAAAGAAGAATCATTCATCAATTGCGGTTCCAGCGCGCGATTCCCCATTGGTTAGGGCCAGACGATACGCGCATTTCAAGATTATGGATGCGATGTTCATCTAAGGTCGCTTGATCATTCGTTAGCAAACCTAGAAAATAATGAGCCAAACTTTCGATAGTAATATTGGCTACTGGTAATAAAATTGTGTCTGTTTTGAGTAACGGCTGAGTGCGACCGTGATGCTTAACGAAGTAAAAATCATCGTCGTCCGTAATTTCTAAATGCGGAGAATTTTCAGCTATCAATGTGTATTCATCGTAGTTGTGACAGAGATCTTTGAGAATTTTTTTGTAAATGGCGTAGTCAAAACATAGGCCGTCTTTCCCTATTTCTCCTGTAATTTCAACGGCAATGCGCCAATTGTGTCCATGCAATCGTTCCCGATCAGTGGCTGAAAAAATCGTGAAATGCGCTGCTGAGAAATGTAAGTAAGACTTAGCAATTTCAATTGAAGAAAGTAGAGGCATAATGACTATTATTTATTGCTGATCGTAGAATCGCGCATTGTGCGCAAGATAAATATTCGTAAAATTTTGTATAGAAAACGTAAGTTTAACGAGGTTTGAGTGAAATCGATAGCGACAATTACATTGCAGGCGGTGGAAGACGTTTTTGACTGGTCTTAATTTTTTCGGCGTGCCACCAGCATCATACTCTTCCATACCCAAGGAAAGCGGCCAAGACCGCTAAATGACACGACCTCAAAACCATTGTTCTCAAGTAGCTTGCTTAGAGTGGCGCGGCTCCAAAATTTAATGTGGCCGCCGTCCCAAAGTGGCCCATGATGATCATCCCATTTATTGAAAATCGATAGAAGCAGGTTTTTTAAATATCCATGATACGGAGTTGTAATGATCAATAGACCATTCGCTTTGAGTATTTGCCGAGCAAAATTTGGGAGATCAGATGGAGTATAGAGATGCTCAATAACTTCAGTGGATACGGCGGCTTGAAATGGCGCATGATTTTGTAAAATCGTCGAAGGGGAATCCTGTACCCCCAAATGATAAAATTGAATTTGTGGATGGGCCTGTGTTGCTATCTCGTAACCGCTCTTAGATGGTTCTAAACCGACTATTGAGATGCTGTTTGATTTCAGCTTGGCGCAGAGATCGCCATTGCCGCAACCAAGATCAATCAAGGATTCGATTCCTTCGGAGATCAATATTCTTCTGATCGGTTCACTTAAATACACATGTGTATGTGGGCTTTTGGCGTTTTGCCAACCATAGTCTGGCGTGTTATCAACGGTCATGTTTTAGTGTTCTTTAGCAGTTTAGTGACGGGACTTATTGCCAACCGGATTGTCTTCAACAGTCGCAATCGGGACTTTGGCGGCGTTGACGATTAATGATGGTTTTCTTAATGTTAAACTGATTGGCAGCGACTTGCGAACTGATGGGCAGCTTTGTTATTGCAATGCAAGATGGTGGTCGTTAGATTTAACTCCGTGTATTCTACTCAACCTAATAAAATAATTTAAGAAGAGTCGCTTTTTTACTATTAATTTATGCCTAAAATTGGACCATTAAATCTAATAACCGATATTGGCGGTGTACGTGTTGGTCATGCAACCGATGAACCTCGGCAAAGCGGAGTATCGGTTTTGCTTTGCTCCAATGCCATGACCGCGGCGGTCGATGTCAGAGGTGGTGGACCCGGTACCCGTGAGACTGACTTGCTCAAGCCAGAAAATTTAGTTGAACAAGTGAATGCGATTGTATTAACAGGTGGTTCAGTATTCGGCCTGGGTGCCGCGGATGGTGTGGTGACTGAACTATCCGCTCAGGGTATTGGGCTGACTACCTCAGAAAATGGTCCCAAAGTACCTATTGTACCTGCTGCCGTTTTGCATGATTTGGCTAACCAAGGTGACAAAGATTGGGGCACAAAGCCACCATATTCAGCATTGGGTCGTGATGCACTTAATGCCTGCGATACGGATTTTGACTTAGGTGCAATCGGGGCGGGGCGGGGAGCGAGTGCTGGGCAAGTAGCAGGCGGTATAGGATCTACATCCATAGACCTCGGCGAGGGTATAATGGTTGGGGCCTTAGTCGCTGTGAATTGTGTAGGCTCGGCGATGTTGCCTGATGGCAAATCATTTTACGCTTGGCCCTACGAAGTTGGGGATGAATTTGGCGGCGGCAGTCCTCCCGCTAAGTTTGATTTAAGTGATCCTTTTCCTGACGGTGGACGTTTGAGTAGCAATAATGTAATTCGAGCTGGCACCAATACTACGCTAGCGGTCGTGGCCACCAGTCTCGATTTGAGTAGCTCTGAATTAAAGCGCGTTTCAATGATGTCTCATGATGGCCTCGCCCGCGCAGTACGTCCTGCGCATGCGCCTTCTGATGGTGATGTGGTATTTGCTCTATCCAGTGGCGCTATTGATGCACCTGGCGACACAAGCTTAATACGGGCCATGAGTGTCGCTCGTATTGGCTCTGCTGCAGCCGATTGTCTTGCTAGAGCGATTGCGCGAGCTGTTTACCACGCCAATCCTGACTTGCAAAAAGGGCGCAGTGGTCAATAGGTTTTTGACCAAGTTTTTGCACGGGTGTTTGTTGGTGTTGTTACTGACACCGCTGCTAGGTGCTGGTTATTCTAGCGCTGTACTTGCTAGCAATATTCTCACCATCGGCATGCAGTTGGAACCGCCTAATTTAGACCCCACGCAGGGTGCGGCGGCGGCGGTCGATGAAGTAGTTTACGCGAATCTCTTTGAAGGCTTAACCGGCATTACCGCCGATGGACGTGTTGTGCCTAAATTGGCCAAGCGTTGGGAAATATCTGAAGACGGTCGACGATATCGTTTTTTTTTACAGGAAAATGTCTACTTTCATGATGGTTCCTCGTTTACCGCCGAGGACGTGAAATTTTCACTCGAGCGAGCCGCGGCAACCGACTCTGTTAATGCCCAAAAGTCCTTGTTTGAACCTATCCGCAACATCGAGGTTATCAACCCCACGGTCATCGATATTAGTTTAAGCCATGCGGTTGGTTCCTTTCTCACTCATCTCGCTTGGGGAGATGCGGTAATCGTTGCTCCGGAAAGTGCTGAAAATAACGCGGTTACGCCAATCGGTACCGGGCCTTTTACGTTTTCAAGATGGCGTAAAGGTGTCAGCATTGAATTGCGGCTTAACCCTTCGTACTGGGGAGAAGCGGTTAATATAGATGGCGTTAGTTTTAGGATTGTGCCCGATCCAACCGCCGCATTTGCATCGTTATTAGCGGGGGAAATTGATGGTTTTCCCGCTTATCCTGCACCTGAGAATATTGAGCAGTTCCAGCGACACGCCGATTTCAATGTGCAGATAGGCACCTCTGAAGGTGAGACCATCCTCGCAATCAATAATGCCGCTCCACCCCTAAACGATATTCGGGTGCGCCGTGCACTGAATTACGCAATCGACAAACAGGCGATTGTTGATGGCGCAATGTTTGGTTACGGCCAGCCTATCGGTTCTCATTTCCCCCCACATCATGCCTCTTACTTAGACCTCAGTGACCGCTATGCTTATGATGTTGTCAAAGCGAAAGATCTTCTTAGTCAAGCGGGCTATGCGAATGGTTTAGAGTTGAGTTTAAAATTACCGCCACCCAGTTATGCGCGTCGTTCCGGAGAAATTATCGCGGCGCAGCTTAACGAAGTTGGTGTCAGAGTAAAAATCGAAAACTTGGAATGGGCACAATGGCTGAGCCAGGTGTTCACAAACAAAAATTTTGAATTGACGGTGGTTTCGCACACGGAGCCTTTGGATTTAGATATTTATGCTCGTGAAAACTATTATTTTGGTTATAACGACCCGGACTATAAAAAGCTGATAGCAGAGCTGTCGGTAGCGGGCGAATTGACAGCGCGTGATAAATTGTACAAACGTGCACAGCGTAAGCTTAGCGATGACGCGGTCAACGTATTTTTGTTTCAAGCCCCAAAGATGGGAGTGTGGGCGAAGGGCGTTGAAGGTGTGTGGATTAATTCACCAGTGCAAGCCAATGATGTTACTGCGGTGCAGCGGATAGTCCGAGGTAGTCAAGTGCATGACGAGTCGTTGCGATCTTCCGGATCGGCATCTATTGTAGTGATTTTTCTTGGCTTGCTGGCATTGTTAGCAGTGGCTTACTTAGCTTATCGAGCGGGTGCCGGCTATGTGTTTAGACGATTAGCGACCTTGGTCATAACGATGGTTGTTGCCAGTGTCGTTATTTTCGGATTAGTCGAGATAGCGCCTGGCGACCCCGCCGAATATATGATGGGGCTCAACGCAGAACCGGAAGCCTTGTCGGCTTTACGCGCTGAAATGGGGTTGGATAAGTCGGTTGTACAACGTTACTTCTCTTGGATTGGTGGCGCAATACAAGGTGACTTTGGCACGAGCTTTACCTATCAATCATCGGTGGCTGAGCTGCTTGGCGAGCGCTTGCAAGTTTCATTGCCATTAGCCATTTACGCGCTTACTCTGGCTCTGTTCATCGCTATTCCAATTGGTATTATCGCTGCTCGGCGATTTGGTTCTGCAGTCGGCGGTGGCATTATGAGTGGTACGCAGCTAGGTATTGCCATGCCCAATTTTTGGCTAGCAATTTTATTAGTGCTTACCTTCGGCAGTGGCCTGCGTTGGTTTCCAGTCGGTGGATTTCCAGGTTGGCAAACGGGCTTATGGCCAGGCTTATACGCGTTAACTTTACCAGCGATTGCATTAGCGGTTCCACAGGCAGCAATTTTGGTGCGCGTTGTTCGATCTGCATTGTTAGACACCCTGACAGAGGATTATATTCGCACCGCGCGCGCCAAAGGCCTCAGCCAAGATGAGGCAATTAAAAAACACGCCTTTCGCAATGCGGCTATTCCAGTGCTGACTATACTTGGGCTGCAATTTTCGTTTTTGCTGGCTGGTGGAATTATTATAGAAAATGTATTTTATTTGCCCGGTTTAGGTCGCTTAGTATTCCAGGCGATTTTGCAACGCGATTTAATCGTAGTTGAGAGTGTAGTTTTAGTACTCGCGTTCTGCACGGTGGTGATTGCATTTATTGTCGACCTTGCTTATGCCGCGGTTGACCCGCGCCTGCGAAAAGGAGTGCTGGTATGAATAATGCAGTTCACGCTCGACCTAATTTGCCATTCACATTTTGGATTGGGGCTGTGATTGTCTGTTTGGTAATGCTAACAGCGCTAATTTCTCTTTTATGGACTCCTTATGATGCTGTGAATTTAGTCGATGTGGGAGCTCGTTTGCAAGCTCCTTCGTGGCAACATTTACTCGGTACCGATTATCTAGGTCGTGACGTATTGTCACAACTTATGGTCGGTGCACGCACGTCCATTAGTGTTGCGGTAGTCGCGATTCTATTGGGGGTAGGCTTAGGGGTGCCACTGGGTCTTTTGGCGGCCGCCAGAGGTGGTTTCATCGATCAATGCGTGATGCGCGCTAATGATCTTATTTTTGCTTTTCCCGCATTAATTTTGGCCATTTTGTTAACCGCTTGGTTGGGTCCTGGCGCTATCAATGCCATCGTTGCCATTGGTATTTTTAACATTCCGGTGTTTGCTAGGCTCGCGCGAGGTCCGGCGCTTAGTCTGTGGTCGCGCGAATTTATATTGGCGGCAAGAGCGGCAGGTAAAAGTAAATTTCGCATCTCACTAGAGCATATTTTGCCCAACGTTAGTAATCTGTTATTGGTTAATGCCACCATTCAGTTTTCTTTGGCAATTATTGCCGAGGCGGGCCTTTCATACGTCGGTTTAGGTGCACAAGCGCCTACGCCCAGTTGGGGACGTATGTTGGCAGAAAGTCAAACTATGATCAGCTTTGCACCCTGGCTAGCATTGTTTCCAGGTGGTGCAATTTTTGTGACGGTATTTGGTTTAAATTTATTCGGTGATGGTTTGCGCGACTATTTTGACCCCAAGAGAGTCAATATCCAGTCATGAGCATGGTATTGAAAATTAAGGACTTGTGTCTGTCAATCAATGGCAAAAAAATTCTCAAGTCGCTTTGCTTGGAAATAGCATCAGGAAAAACGCTGGGTCTAGTAGGCGAATCAGGGTCGGGTAAATCGATGACCGCGTTGTCTTTAATGCGCTTGTTGCCCGAGGGCTCCTCATTAAGCGGACAAATATTGTTTGCTGGCGATGACATCACACAATGCGATGAATCGAAAATGTGCACATTGCGGGGTCGTGATATCGCGATGGTATTTCAAGAGCCCATGACCGCGCTCAATCCCGTTCAAACAATCGGCGCGCAGGTGGCTGAGCTCTATCGTAAACATTTGAATCTGAGCAAGCGTAAGGCATTGGATGAAGCTGCGAAAAATTTGGAGCGTGTTGGTTTACCACCTTCTGAAATTCCATTGAATAGATATCCGTTTGAGTTATCTGGTGGTCAACGCCAACGTGTTGTGATTGCTCTTGCTTTAGCACTAAAACCTAAGTTACTAATTGCTGATGAGCCTACCTCTGCTTTAGATGTTCACACTGAGGCACAAATTCTTATGCTATTAAAAAGCTTGTGTGTGGAAGACGATGTTGCTGTTTTGTTTATTAGTCATGATTTAACCGCCATTGCTCAATTGTCCGATGGCGTTGCGGTGATGAAAGAAGGTGAGATAGTAGAGCAGGGCTCTAGCCCAGAATTTTTTGCCTCTATGAGTCACCCATATTCAATTGAATTGTATAAAGCTAGCCAATATTTTAGTAGTAATTACCAATCTACCGACGTTATTCACACAGAACCAATACAGCAAGAGTCAATCTCTCCAATTTTAGAAGTCAAAAATTTGTCATGCGCATACGATCTTGGGCGACCTCATTTTTTCAGTAAACTTGAGAAGTTTCGTGCCTTAGAAAATATAAGTTTTCATTTAATGCGCGGGGAAAGCTTAGGATTGGTGGGCGAGTCGGGGTCAGGTAAGTCCACTCTGGTGCGTGCTATTTTAGGGTTGGAGTCTATTCAAACGGGCACGGTGGTGATTGACGGCCAGCCATTTTTTGATGTGCCTCGAGCACTGCAAAAAGCGCTACGGCGACAGATTCAAGTGGTATTTCAAGACCCCTATGGAAGTTTTAACCCACGACACAAGGTCCGTAGTATCGTTGGTGAACCCTTACATTTATTGGATTCGGACTCAAAATTGAGCGCGCCACAACGTAATGAACGTATTGCGCAAACCCTTGCTGATGTGGGCTTATCCGCCAGCGATGCTGATAAATATCCGCATGAATTTTCAGGCGGACAGCGACAACGCATCGCTATAGCGCGTGCCTTGGTAGTAAGGCCATCGATTGTGGTGTTAGATGAAGCTACTTCAGCGCTGGATGTATCGGTTCGCGCTCAAGTGTTAGAGTTATTGAGTAATCTTTCTGTGCAACGGGGGCTCGCCTATCTTTTTGTGTCACACGATCTAGAGGTGGTTCGCGCTGTGACTACGCGAGTGCTGATATTGCAAGCCGGTAAAATTATTGAAGAAGGCCTGACGAATGATGTTTTCGCTTCGCCTGAGCATCCATATACTCAGTCTCTGGTGAATTCTAAGCTTAGCCTTCAAGCACAAATTAAGAAGAAAAGTGAGATAGAGCAAGCACTTTTAGAATAATGTAGACTGGCTACGACAATGTATAAAAATCACCCAATCACGACTGCAATCCCTTTAGAATCAGACACTCGATAATCAAAATACCCACTAAATACTTATGACCACTCCCACGATATTAGAAAACTTGGCAGTCCCCGTTATTGCTGCTCCGATGTTTATTGTTTCAAGTAAAGAAATGGTGCTCGCACAATGTAAAGCTGGAATCGTAGGTTCTTTCCCTGCATTGAATGCGCGAGGTGAGGGAGAATTCGAGCGTTGGTTGCAATTTTTAAGCGAAGAATTAGATAAGCATAACCAAGCAAATCCCGACCAACCCGCGGCGCCTTATGCGGTCAATCAAATTGTTCATGGCACTAATACCCGCTTGCATGAAGATCTTGAACTCTGTGTTAAATATAAGGTGCCCATGATGATTACATCATTGGGAGCCAAGCTTGAAGTTAATGAAGCAGCGCATTCTTATGGAGGCATTGTGTTTCATGATGTCATTAATCAGCGATTTGCGCATAAAGCGATAGAAAAGGGAGCGGATGGTCTTGTCTGTGTCGCTACCGGTGCTGGTGGTCATGCTGGTACGCAAAGTCCTTTCGCACTTATCCAAGAAACACGTGCATGGTTTGACGGACCTATTGCTTTATCAGGTTGCATAGCGAATGGCAATTCAGTGTTAGCCGCACAAGCAATGGGGGCCGATTTCGCTTACATAGGTTCAGCGTTTATAGCAACTCAAGAAGCTAATGCTGTTGATGGCTATAAACAAATGATCGTTGATAGTAGTGCCGATGATATTGTCTATTCTGATTATTTTACTGGAGTGTCAGGCAACTATCTAAAACCAAGTATTGCCGCAACGGGAATGGATCCTGATAACCTCCCGAAGGGTGACATTAGCACCATGAAATTTGGCGAAAGCGACTCTAAAGCGTGGAAGGATATTTGGGGTTGCGGTCAGGGTATTGGCGCCGTTGATGCCGTCCAAACAGTGTCGGCAAGCGTTAAACAAATTCAGACTGAATATGCAGACGCTAGATCACGTTTGAAAATCTAAACAATCGTATGCTCGCTTTTTCTTATTCGATTGTTTAATATCTCGCTCTAAATATTTTTTAGCAAAAAAACAGGAGGACTCAATGAAGTTAGTAACAGCGATTGTTCGACCATTCAAGTTGGACGATGTGAAAGAAGCTTTGACAAGCATTGGTGTCATGGGTATGACGGTTTCGGAAGTAAAAGGCTTTGGTCGTCAAAAAGGACATACCGAGATTTACCGTGGCGCCGAATACGCAATTGACTTTGTGCCTAAAACTAAAATCGAGGTAGCGGTTACCGATGACGTTTTAGATAAAGTCATTGAAGTTATTGTCGACTCAGCAAAAGGCAATAAAGTAGGTGATGGCAAAATTTTTGTTACCGATTTAGAGCAGGTTGTACGCATTCGTACCGGCGAAACCGGCGATGAAGCTGTGTAGTCAGCACCTTCTCAGCAAATAGAACACTTTAAGCCAAGTGCTTTCGCTGGTATCTACAGCGTTAACGCTCGTATGACTCATCTTTGCGAGAGCTCCGGCTTCACATATTCTGAAGTAATTCTGAAAGTATTAAGGAGTAATATTATGAAAGTTTTTAAGTACCTATACATGACATTGTTCACGTCGCTTATGCCAGCAGTTGCAATAGCAGACGAACTTAATTCGGGCGATACCGCTTGGATGTTAACCGCATCGGCTTTGGTGTTATTGATGTTGTTGCCAGGCCTATCGCTTTTCTATGCCGGATTGGTACGCAGTAAAAATGTGCTATCTATTCTCATGCAGTGTTTTACGATCGCCTGCGCAATGTCCCTGTTGTGGTTTGTGGTGGGCTATAGTTTAGCCTTCAGTGGTGATGGTGCATGGATCGGAAATCTTGATAAGGCCTTCTTGAAAGGCGTTACCGTCGATTCTATGAGTGGTTCTATTCCTGAGTCAGTATTTGTCGTTTTTCAAATGACATTTATTATGATTACGCCTGCTCTGTTCGTGGGTGGTTTTGCTGAGCGTATGAACTTTGCGGCAATGTTGGTTTTTTCAATACTCTGGTCGTTAATTGTCTATGTGCCTATATGTCACTGGGTGTGGGGTGGTGGCTGGCTGGCCCAGAAAGGTTTGTTGGATTTTGCTGGTGGTACGGTGGTGCACATTACTGCTGGCGTCAGCGCAATCGTAGCTGCCGTTGTTATTGGCAATCGTCGTGGTTTTCCTGAAAAACCGCTGACACCGCATAATTTGAGTCTTACCGTCGCCGGTGCTGGCATGCTGTGGTTTGGTTGGTTTGGTTTTAATGGTGGTTCGCAATTGGCGGCAGATGGTGGTGCCGGCATGGCTATGTTGGTCACTCATCTAAGTGCTGCAGCAGGCTCATTGGCGTGGATGGCGATTGAGTGGGTACGATACGGTAAACCAAGTGTACTGGGTATAGTTACTGGCATGGTGGCCGGCTTGGGTACTATTACTCCTGCATCCGGCTTCGTTGGCCCGATGGGTGGCGTTATTATTGGTCTCTGTGGCGGTACCGTTTGCTATTTTGCTACACAACTTATTAAGTCGCGATTAAAAATTGACGACTCCTTAGATGTATTCCCAGTGCACGGTGTGGGTGGTGCGTTAGGAACTATTCTCGCGGCGGTTTTTGTATCAGTCGCCTTTGGAGGTTCGGGTTACGCTGAGAATATGAATTTGGGAAGCCAATTGGGTGTGCAAATATTAGGCGTTGCGGCAACCGCGGCATATGCAGGGGTTGCGTCGTATATTTTGCTGAAGTTGGTTGGAATGATATTGCCATTGCGGGCAGACGATGAAACCGAACAACAAGGTCTTGACCTAGTTCAACATGGTGAAACGGGCTACAATATGTAAACCTTTTTTCACATCGGTCTACAATGATTCAGCTGTAGTCAAAAAAGGTTGGCATTGCCAGCCTTTTTTATGCTCGTATTATGTCCGTTAATATTTGATTATTATAAAAAATCTTAAATTAAGTTAAGTGCACCATCAGAATCGACAAGTTTTCTATTTGCTCAAAAAGGGTTTACTCATTAAGGGTTTAGCTCTGGCGGCTTTGATGTTCGGATTTGTAATGCCGCTCGTTATAGCTCAGGAAACCCATTATCAGTCTGGCCTTGATGCGTATTTTGAACGGGATTACGAGGCTGCAAAACGACATTGGCTAAACGGCGCCAAAGATGACGATGCTAGATCGATGTTTAATCTAGGTTTGTTGCACGAACAAAGAAAAATTAGTAGAGCTGATTCGGTTAAGGCGAATAAATGGTATCGCTTAGCAGGTAAGCATGGCTACCCGGCGGCTGATTATCATTTAGCCAGTTTATTGCGGATACGGGAAGGATCGTCCGAGGAAGCACAATCGTTATTGGAGCGATCGGCAGCCAATGGTTATGGCCCTGCTCGTCAAGCCTTGGGATTAACGGTAGTATCAAACGCGGCTGCCGTTAATACTATTTCTCTTAGCGGCGAGAGTTCTGTGCGTGTACAAGAAAAAACGCTTGATCAAGCCGCAACTCCTAAACAAGCCGCAGCTCCTAGCCAAGCCGCAGCTCCTAGCCAAGCCGCAGCGCTTAAAAATACTGTATTGCCAAATTCAGGTCGGTATTTAGGCGAGACTTGGATAAAAGCGCAGAATAGAACCAAATGGACGGTACAAATGTTGGCATTTGAAGAACTCGCCAGCGTTACGGCATTTATTGATGAACACGGGCTCAACAAAAACGCGGCTTACTTTACTGAACGCACCGATAAGGGTGTCTTGTATAAGTTGATTTATGGCTCCTATGATTCTAAAGAGCAGGCTGACCAAGCTCGCGAGAACTTATCAAAAGAACTCAAAGAATACGGGCCTTGGTTGCGACCGATTGAAAACGTACAAGCCCTACTTAATTAACCGTCTTCACTTACTCTCTGCATTTAATTTATGGAACTCAACCCTCTATTTGAAAAAGCCAAAGATTTGGATTTGCGTGGCACATTGCTAAGGGGGTATCTTTGACTACGACACCAAGGCGGAACGACTAGAAGAAGTGCTGCGCCAAATGGAAGATCCATCCATTTGGGATGACCCCAAAGCCGCTCAGCAACTTGGTAGAGAAAAATCTGCGCTGGAGAAAATTGTCAGCACTTTGTCAGGTCTCTCTATCAGCGTGGCCGATTGTCTAGAGATGCTCGATTTAGCCGCGCAAGAAAACGACCAAGACTTAGTTGATGAAATCTCCAAGGATTTAAATGTGCTGGAGGCTGATTTAGCGATTCTAGAGTTTCAGCGAATGTTTTCTGGGCCAATGGACGCTAACAATGCTTTTATCGATATACAGTCTGGCTCGGGCGGCACAGAGGCACAGGATTGGGCCAATATGATATTGCGCATGTATTTGCGCTGGGCTGAAGCTCAAGGTTTTAAGGCCGATATTATTGAACTATCCGAAGGTGAGGTAGCGGGTATCAAAAGTGCCACCGTACATATTAGTGGTGACTATGCCTTCGGATTTTTGCGCACAGAAACTGGTGTACATCGCTTGGTTAGAAAGTCGCCTTTTGATTCTGGCAGCCGACGTCATACTTCGTTTGCCTCATTGTTTGCCTATCCAGAAATAGATGAAACAGTGGAGGTAGAGATTAATCCGGCCGATTTGCGCATCGACACGTATCGGGCCAGTGGTTCTGGTGGACAGCATGTTAATAAAACCGATTCAGCGGTTAGAATTACGCATGAACCCACCGGTATTGTCGTACAATGTCAGAGTGATAGATCGCAGCATCGCAATAAAGATTCGGCTATGTCGATGTTAAAAGCTCGATTGTATGAACATGAAATGCAGAAGCGTCGTTCCGATCAACAGGCCGTGGAAGATGAAAAATCCGATATCGGTTGGGGGTCACAGATTCGATCGTATGTATTGGATCAGTCCAGAATCAAAGATTTACGCACCAGTATAGAAACGGGTAACACCCAAGCCGTACTTGACGGCGATCTAAATCAATTTATCGAGGCCAGTTTGAAGCAAGGCCTTTAAGACACATTCCATCAAAACAATCAACATTTATCTAAGAAGACAAAAGTGAGCGAGCAAGAGCCCCCCCCAGAGCAAGAAGTTGACGAAAATGAATTGATTCGTCAACGTCGTGAAAAATTAGACTCTTGGCGAGAGTCAACATCAGCCTACCCCAATACTTTTAAACCTGAGCATCTGGCCAGTGAGTTACTCAGTCAATACGGCGATATGGACAAAGAATCATTGGAGGCTAAAGCGGTCGAAGTCAGCGTTGCCGGACGTATGATGAGTCGCCGTATTATGGGCAAAGCAAGCTTCGCGCATATTCAGGATCGCAGTGAACGTATCCAACTTTATGTGCAACGAGATGCTTTACCAGAGGGTTTTTATAATGATGAATTTAAAAAGTGGGATATTGGCGATATCGTTGCGGGCACTGGTACCTTGTTTAAAACTAACAAAGGGGAATTGAGCGTAAAACTTAAATCTATTGAATTGCTGGTTAAGAGTTTGCGGCCGCTACCAGATAAGTTTAGTGGTTTAAAAGATAAAGAAATGTCGTATCGTCGCCGCTACGTTGATTTAATCGTAAACAAAGATAGCCGTCATGTCTTTATTACACGTTCTAAGATTGTTTCTTATATTCGTAATTTTTTGATTGAAAAAGATTATTTAGAAGTTGAAACACCAATGATGCAAGCGATTCCAGGTGGTGCAGTGGCGCGTCCGTTTATGACGCATCACAATGCTTTGGATATGAAGTTATTTTTGCGTATCGCACCTGAACTTTATCTTAAACGCCTTGTCGTGGGTGGTTTTGAACGAGTATTTGAAATTAATCGTAATTTTCGCAACGAAGGTTTAAGTACTAGGCATAACCCAGAGTTTACTATGCTGGAGTTTTATCAAGCTTATGCGAACTATAATGATTTAATGGATCTTACCGAGGAGATGTTAAAAGGCATTGCTCAATCGGTGACCAACGACAGTGAAAAGGTTGGAATAATAGAATATCAAGGTAGTGAAATAGATTTTAATCTTCCTTTCAAGCGTATGACCGTGGCCGACTCTATTTTGCATTTCAATCCACAACTTAGTGCAGACGATTTACATGACAGAGACAAGTTGGTTGAATACGCCACGGGACTAAAACTCCATATTAAAGACAGCTATGGCTTGGGTAAATTGCAAATAGAAATATTTGAAAAAACAGTCGAAGAACGTTTAACAGAACCTACTTTTATTACCGCATACCCCGTAGAGGTTTCGCCGTTATCGCGTCGCAATGACGATAACGACTTAGTGACTGATCGTTTTGAACTGTTTATTGCAGGTCGGGAGTTGGCCAATGGCTTTTCGGAACTCAATGATCCTGAAGATCAAGCCAGTCGTTTTCAAGATCAAGTCGCTGAGAAAGACGCCGGCGATGATGAAGCCATGCACTACGATGCTGACTATATCCGCGCGCTCGAATATGGCATGCCGCCAACGGCTGGTGAAGGTATAGGCATTGATCGACTGGTAATGTTGTTTACCGATAGTCCTTCCATTCGCGATGTTTTATTGTTTCCGCATATGCGGCCCGAAGTCGATGTTTGAAGTGTTAATCTTGAAAAAATTGGTGAACATCTAAGTATGGCTGCGACTAACCTTCCAATGATGATTGGCTCGCGGTACTCGCGAGCGAAACGGCGAAACGGTTTTATTTCCTTCATATCTGCGATCTCTATGATAGGCATCGCTTTGGGAGTTTGGGTATTAATCACGGTCATCTCGATCATGAATGGATTTGGCAATGAATTAAGAGGCCGAATTTTAGATGTGACCTCGCACGTGACTATTTCAGGACAGGGTGGTTGGTTGGCTGATTGGGAGAACCTCACAGATAAACTTGATGCTCGCGATGATATCGAAGCTTATGCGCCCTATATCTATTCGCAAGGCTTGATTAGTGCTGGTCGCGCGGTAGACGGCGCTTTGATTCGCGGCGTGTTGCCTGAGTATGAATCTAACGTTTCGGCGATCGTTAATAATCTGTCTGAAGGCAGTTTTGATGCTCTGCAAAAAGGCAAATACAATATAATATTGGGCGAGGGTTTAGCGTCTAAGTTAGGTATTGGAATTGGTGAGAAAGTTACCCTGATCTCACCCAAGGGTCAGTCTAGTCCGGCTGGCTTATTACCGAGGCTACGCCGATTTACCGTAGTAGGCACATTTGCAGTGGGCATGAATGAGTACGACAGTGCTTTAGCACTGATTCATATGGTCGATGCTAGCCGCCTATACAAAGCCAGAAATCAAGTTAGTGGTGTACGTCTAAAACTAGACGATGTTTACCAGGCGCGTCAAGTTGCTGCCGAGTTAAGCGCCGACCTAGATTATGAATACTATGTGGACAACTGGACGCGCCAGCATGAGAATTTTTTTCGGGCATTGGAAATTGAGCGCCGAGTTATGTTCATTATTTTGTTTCTAATTGTCGCGGTGGCAGCCTTTAATATTGTATCTACGTTGGTTATGGTAGTGACAGATAAACGTGCTGATATCGCCATTCTTAGAACGCTTGGTTTGTCCCCTAATAAAGTCATGGGCATCTTTTTTGTGCAAGGCGTGACCTCCGGGGTCTTGGGCACGATTATTGGCGCAGTGTTAGGCGTTATAACCGCATTAAATATTGGCGTGATTATTCCTTTTATTGAAGGCTTAGTCGGCTATCAATTGTTCCCTGCTGACGTCTATGTTATCAGTGATTTTCCTGCTGAACTTAGATGGAGTGACGTCACAACAATTGTAATTGCTTCAATATTGTTGAGTATGTTGGCGACGCTCTACCCAGCTTGGCGAGCTTCCAAAACACAACCAGCTGAGGCGCTTAGGTATGAATAATTCGACATCTGCCTCGGGAATATTGCATTGCCAACAATTAGGTATGACCTATACAGAGGGCCCGAATGATGTGGAGGTACTTAGTGGCATTAACCTACAGATAGAATCTGGAGAACGTATTGCCATAGTCGGAGCATCTGGGTCAGGCAAAAGTACGTTATTGCATTTATTGGGTGGGTTGGATGTGCCCACCGCAGGTTCCGTTTGGATCGATGGTAACGAAATTTCGGGCGTCTCTGACAAACACCGTGGTGAGTTGCGCAATCAATACCTAGGTTTTGTGTATCAATTTCATCACTTATTACCTGAATTTACAGCTGTCGAAAATGTGGCGATGCCTTTATTAATTCGTGGTGTTGAAGATCTTGAGGCAAAATCCAAAGCATCGGATATATTAAGTGATATGGGGCTGGGGCACCGCTTGGCACACCGTCCGGTTGAACTCTCTGGCGGTGAGCGCCAACGAGCAGCAATCGCACGTGCTTTAGTTACTGAACCAAGCGTGGTATTGGCCGACGAGCCGACCGGTAATCTTGATGAAAATACCGCTCAAACCGTATTTGAAATGATGCTCGATTTAAATCGACGCATTGGTACGGCACTGGTTATGGTCAGCCATGATATGTCGCTTGCAAATAAAATGGATACCGTTTACCGCTTAGAAGTGGGCGCTCTGAAAGTACAATAGAAAATACAATCGAGAGTGTGATAATGAGGTTCAATCAAGGGTCAATTAATAAAAATAACTACGAACCTTGTGTTGCTTTTTTCTTTCTATTGCGTCTAATCTCTCGACGCCTAGCCCAGCGCTGACGTATTTGTTCTCGCCACAACATGCTAACTGTAAAATGTGCGGCGATTGATAAGATAATGCCGAAAATTAAACAGCCAAGCCACAGTGCGACATAATGTAAGCCGACATCGAATATTGATACTTGAGTAACTGCTATCGGGTCAATATTAATTATTTTGGTGCCAAGTAGATATGGCGGGGTGTATAAAGGTATCCAAGTGATTGGGTTTGATATCCACACGCCACCCACGGCAAAGGGTAGGTTGCCGCGCAGATAAATTGCCATAAATATCGCTGGTACCATTTCAAAGGGCATGGGTAAAAATGCACAAAAAATACCGATTGCAATTCCTTTGGCCGTCGACGTTCGATTGAATATCCACAATTCACGTTGCTTAAGGTTATCGCCGAAGATATGCAGATAACGATATTGCTCAATTTCCTGAGGGGTAGGCAATAGTTTACGGAGGCTGTTTAAGAAATTCACTTTTTTACGAACTTGATATATATGTAACTTAACAAGGCTGACTGGTTTTTAAATATTTAAGATGACCTAGTATCGGATACCAGATAGTATATCGTTATAGGTGTTAGAGTCCTGTTGATAACTATTCTTTAACTCTTTATTCGTGGCGATCTTGATCGCCCGTGCTGAAGGCTCTTTATATTGACGACCTCGGTCGCCTGCGCTGAGGGCTCTTTATATCTG
>CAZJWW010000046.1:0-17681 GCA_964549895.1 uncultured Gammaproteobacteria bacterium | reverse complement strand
GTTACGGTCAGAGTATCGATGTTTATACCGATACGCTCTCTTTGAGCAGCGGTGAGGTTACCGTCAATATATTACAAGTGGGTAGGTCCGGTTTGTATTATCAAACGCTGAATGGCGAGCAATCAGGTTATTGGGATAAGGTTGAGAAAACTTGGACTGCACTGGATGGATCGCATAATGAAGGTATTACTAAAGCAATTCGCATCACTCAAGGAAAAGAAAGTAAAGATTTAATGCTTCTACCACTTGCAGCGCCGGAGGCAATTTAGATGACTAAATTTACTTTAAGATCATTGTTTTCTGCCACCTTTATGGCCTTAAGCCTTTCGCTGGGCCTTGCTATTTCTGGAGTAGCTATACCAGATGCACAAGCACAAGGAGCTTTAAATATTGACGAAATCCTTTCGGCTGCCAATCGAGCCGCAGGCCAAGATCGCAGTGCCGCCGCTGCGCGCGAGAAACGTTTTAAAGCCAATAAGAGCAAGGAACAAGGCCGACTAAACAACATGGTTGCCGAGCGCAAGCGCCAAGAACGCATCAGTGAAGAGCTAGATAGAACATTCACTGCAAACGAAACTTTGATTGAGGAATTACAAGCCGAGCTGATCAAAGAGCTCGGTGATTTAAAGGAATTGTTTGGTGTCATTCAGCAAACCGCTTCCGAAGCGCAGGAAGACTATAAAACCTCGCTGATTACTGCTCAATATCCTGGTCGAGCCGAGAAGTTGCGGCAAATGGTTGAGAAGATGTCCAGCTTGACTGAATTGGTGTCAATCGATGAACTCGAAGAATTATGGTACGAGTTACAAAACGAATTAACTGAACAAGGTAAAATTGTTAAGTTCACAGCGCCGGTTAATTATAAAACTACCGAAGAGGTAGATTCAGAAGGCAATAAACAGCCCGCCTATGAAGCTCAAGACCGCGAGATCACCCGTGTTGGCGTGTTCAATGCGGTCGCAGGTAATGATATTGCTTCGTATAATAACGAGATTGGCTTTGTCGCGCTCGATCGACAAATGCGCGGCGACTTCAATTCTCTTTCTAATGACCTGCAATCCTCTACCGGTGGGGTTAGTTCATTTTTATTAGACCCTACTAAGGGTGCCTTACTCTCTGCTTATGTCACCAAGCCCTCTTTAGCCGAAAAAGTTCAAGAAGGTGGCGTGGTCGGATACGTTATTATTGGTTTAGGCATAATCGCTCTAATAATCGCCATCCTGCGAATTTTGATGTTGATGGGTGTAGAGGCCAAGGTTAATAAACAAGCAAAAGACTTAAAACGACCGTCTTTGTCAAATCCGCTAGGCCGAGTACTAAAAGTGTTCCAAGATAATCGCAGCAGTGACCCTGAGTCTATGGAACTTAAATTGTCGGAAGCCATGCTTAAAGAATCACCAAAACTGAATTCTTTAATAATGTTTATCAAGATTATCGCTGTTGTAGCACCCTTATTAGGACTGCTGGGTACAGTCACCGGTATGATTCAGACGTTTCAAGCAATCACCTTATTTGGAGCTGGTGATCCACAAACCATGGCGGGTGGTATTTCTCAAGCATTAGTGACCACAGTCCTGGGTTTAGTGGTTGCAATACCGACGGTGTTTTTACATTGGTTAGCGTCTAGCCGAGCTAAACGAGTAGAAGATATTTTAGAAGAACACGCTGCTGGCTTAATCGCTGAGCAATATGAATCTCAGGGCTGATACTGATAACTAGCTGCTAGAAAGTAGTAGAGGAATATTTCAAATGAAACGACTAGGTAAAGCGAATAACCAAGAAGAAACCGATATTGACATTACACCCATGTTGGATGTGGTGTTTATTATGTTGATTTTTTTCATCGTAACAGCCAGTTTTGTAAAAGAGTCTGGTATCGATATCAATAAACCACCGGCCACAGATGAGCCGCCGAATCCAGATGCGCCTAAGCCTATAGTCGTTGAGATAAGTGATTTAAATGAAATTCGAATACAAAACCGTATCGTCGATTTCCGTGCGGTTAAACCGACCATTACCCGGCTAAAAGCAGAAAGTCCTGAAAGTTCAGTGATTGTTAAACTAGACCCGAAAGCCAAAACTAAAACGGTCATTCAAACGATTGATGGGATTCGAGAAGCAAAAGTATTGCAACCTACGGTTTCGATAACTTCTAGCTGACGTAATTATCGAATTGATATAATAGGTTAGTATGGTCGCCAATTGGTGCGATTAGTAGAAAAAAAGAGTTAAAAAGGGCATGCGCAGGTATGCCCTTTTTTATGGAAATTAGTTTTAGGCCTATCTCTAATATCCAGCCTGGAAATGAACAACCTACACCATTTAATTAGGAGAATGTTTAAATGATTAATATTGCGATAAATGGTTTCGGTCGAATTGGCCGAAATGTCTTAAGAGCTTTGTATGAAAATGGTTATGAAAAATCCTTTAAGGTGGTCGCTATTAATGATTTAGCGGCAACCGAGTCCAATGCACATTTACTGCAGTACGATACCACTCATGGGCGATTTAACACTACGGTCGAGCATACCGCAGATTCAATAAGCATCAACGGCGAAACTATTCCAGCCTTTATGCAAAGGGATCCCGCTCAATTACCGTGGAAGGAATTAAAAGTCGATATTGTGTTTGAATGTACAGGTTTTTTCCGATCACGGGAAAAAGCGGATTTACATATTCAAGCCGGTGCAAAAAAAGTGTTGGTTTCGGCGCCGGGTAAAGAACTGGATGCCACTATTGTCTACGGTGTTAATCATGACATCATAAAAGCATCCGATCTCTATGTATCAAACGCGTCTTGCACCACCAACTGTCTGGCGCACGTTGCAAAAGCAATTAACGATGCGGTTGGTATTGAGTCGGGTTTAGCAAACACTATTCACGCATATACTAATACTCAAAATTTGTTGGATTCGTACCACAAAGATAAACGTCGTGGACGTGCCGCAGCTTATTCAATGATTCCTACCAGTACCGGCTCTGCCAAAGCTATTGGTGCCGTGATACCAGAGCTTGATGGTAAGTTGGATGCGGTAGCTGTCAGAGTACCAACATTAAATGTCTCTCTACTTGATTTCACCTTTAAACCTGAGAAAAATATTAATTTGGATGATGTGAGTGAAATCTTTACTGAATATCAACAGGGTCGAGAGGGTGTTTTTGCTTTGAATGAGCAACCGTTGGTATCAATTGATTTCAATCACCACCCAGCTTCTTGCGTAGTTGATCTAGCGCAAACGAGATTTAGTGGTGGATTGGTAAAAATACAAGCGTGGTACGACAACGAATGGGGCTTCTCAAACCGGATGTTGGATACTGCTGTCGTTATGGCGAATAGCTAAGCTAGATATACTTAATTGGAGTAAGCAAATACCATGAGTAAACCTTCTATTTCAAATGAGATAAGAACGCAACTTGAAACCTTGGCTAAGGAAGATCAAGGTATACGAGAAAAGTTTTCAGTTGACGATCGTCGTGTAGAAAAATTTTCCTATGATTTAGCTGGAATCACAATGGATCTCAGTAAAACTCATATTTCCGATAGTTTGTTAGATGTGTACACTGACTGCGCTAAGCAGATAAATTTTGAGGCTAAGCGTCATGCTTTATTCTCTGGAGAACGGATTAACGTAACAGAAAATCGTTCTGTATTGCACACTTTGCTACGCGATAGTAGTAATCAGGGAATCGACCCCAGTGACCCCGATGTTCTAGCGCAAGCGGAGTCGTCAAAACAACAGTTTGCCGATCAGTATGCTGTAATCCGTGCACAGCTAGACAAACGTGCCGTGCCAATTACCGATATTATTCACGTCGGGATAGGTGGCAGCTCGTTGGGTACGCAGCTGGTATTTGAAGCCTTAACCGGCATTAGCGATAGTATGAGGGTTCATTTTATTGCCAATATTGACGCGCATCATTTAGTATCAGTATTAGAGCAATGCAGTGTCGAGAGTACCTTGGTCATCGGCGTATCTAAAACCTTTACTACCGCCGAAACATTGCAAAACCTAG
Organism: uncultured Gammaproteobacteria bacterium; assembly: GCA_964549895.1. Lineage (GTDB taxonomy): Bacteria > Pseudomonadota > Gammaproteobacteria > Arenicellales > Arenicellaceae > Arenicella. Next base: position 13,667 of record CAZJWW010000046.1, on the reverse strand, counting down.
GTTCTATCGCGGCGTGGTTTAAAGCCAATGGTGTAGCGAATGTATTAGATAGCTTTTATGCCGTTACCGCCAATCCGGACAGTGCGGATAAGTATGGAATACCGAAAGACAACGTAGTCAGTTTCCCACAATGGGTTGGTGGTCGTTATTCTGTTTGGTCCTCCGTCTCTTTGTCTGCGGCGTTAGTATTGGGCATAGATAAATTCAATGAATTTCTAGCAGGCGCTGCAGTGGTAGATCAGCATTTTTACCAAACCGAGCCGCGAGAGAATTTGTGTTTTATCGCCGCAAGTATGGACAATTATTATGCTAATTACTTAGGTGCCAAGTCACGTGGTATATTTGCCTATGATTATCGACTTCGTTCTATTGTTGCTTATTTGCAGCAGCTCGAAACCGAGAGTAATGGTAAAGACCGTCAGATTAATGGCGATTCGGCCGATCAACATACTTCTGGCGTGATCTGGGGTGGTGTGGGTACTGATGTGCAGCATTCTGTATTTCAGATGTTGCATCAAGGTACTGAACTAATACCCGCCGAATTTATTCTAGTGATAAATCCCGATCATGATTTAGGCGAACATCATGTCGAGTTATTGGCTAACGGCTTAGCTCAGACTGCAGCCTTACTAAGTGGTCAGAATTTATCTAAGGTAAGTGAATTACATGCCGATGAAAATCTTTCTGAGCTGACATTAAAAGCCAAGGTGTTTTCTGGTAATCGCCCGTCGACGACTTTTCTAATAGAGAGTCTAAACCCTCATGCCCTAGGTGCGATGCTGGCGTTTTATGAACACCGAACTTTTTGTTCTGGTGTACTCGCAAATATTAATTCTTATGACCAGATGGGCGTGGAGTTGGGTAAGCGACTGGCCAACCAGCTCTCAAGATACTTACAGCCTGAGAGTGTTATTCAACAGACTGATCAGCCTACTGTTAAGGCCTCTCCTTTTGACGCGTCAACTAATCAACTAATAAAAAAGGTCATCCAGCAGCAGCGCACCAAATGACCTTTTAATTTCAATGCTCGTCTAGAATTATTATTGCAATTTAAACGTAACTTTCGTTGATTCAACCGTGGCGATCACGGGTTCGTTTGTCTGTTCATTCCAGGCAGGTTCAAAGCGCCATTTTTTGACTGATCTCAATGCCTCTCTTTCAAAGATGCCACTAGGCTCGGCGGCTAAGATCTCAATATCTTTGGGTTTGCCTTGAGTATCAATATCGAATGATAACTCTACCCAACCCTCGATATTACGCTGGCTGGCATTTCTAGGATACGAAGGAGCGGTTCTTTTCACCAATTTGGCGGGCGTAATTTTGGCCGACTCTGGCTCCGCTTGCTCTAACGATACTTCTTCAATAACTGGTTCTGCTGCGATCGAGGCTAAAGCCACTTCTTTTTGACGCGCTTGAAGTTTAGTCTCAGCAATTTTCAACTTTTCCTTATTTACTTTCAATGGTTTTACTAAATCAAGTAACCTAGCGGTGTCGTCTAATTCATCAGTGTTAAAACTCGAGCTAGCCATTTGCATTAACTTGTCGCTTAAACTTAGCAATCTAGGTTTAATGTTAGACTGGCTGATAGAATTATCCTTAAGCGCACTCGAAATTAAATTGTAAGCGCTGCCATCTTGACTGGGTAAAACAGAACCGGAGTCAATCGCGAGGTCTATTTTTTCAAGCATCTTAGTTTCAGCTTCAAGTGCCTGACCTAAGCTTTTTGATGACTTAATTTTGGGTTCAATTTTGGTCAGAATAGTCTTGGTTTTGGCTATTTCTTCTGGGCTTCCGACGGAACGTACCTTAGTTACATGCTCTTCAACCTGCTTTTCAAGCGCCAGAGCCATGGCTTCATTTTGTGTATTTAAGGGCTGCAGTTCTCTAAGCACATCCAAAGTCTCTACTGCTTCATCAAACTTGGCTTCTTTAATCAGGCCCGTATAATTCTCACGTAGCTTATTCGCAACCAGTTGTCGGCCTTCATACGCGGTGTTGTCATAGGAGTCGATTTCCAAGACCTGATTATAATAGCCTAAGGCGTTTTGCCCCGGCGGGCTTATCAAGCGACCGTCGAAAAAAGCGTTTGCTGCCAATTCATTAAGATCTTCTATTTGCGCAACATTAGGCAATAAACTCTCATTTGAGCTATCACTTTCGATTATTTGCGGTGTATTTAATCCAATGGGTGTCTGCTCTTGCTGTGGTTTGCTGGAACTAAATGCCAACCAGCCAACAACGGCGACTGCAGCTAGACCTGCAGCAATAAACATAAATGGATTTGTTTTTCTCGACTCAGATATTGTGTCAAGCGTAGCGCGGTTCTCGGCGGGTCCTACCACCGTTAAATCTTCACCTGCTTCACGGCGTACCACCAGATCGTCGTGCATTTCCATGCCGCGTTTAAAGGTAAGTAAAATTTGGTTAGGATGTACCGGTTTAGTGAAGGCTCGGTATATCAGGGCTTGAGAACTTAATTTAAGAAACTCTCCGAGCTCTTCTTTCTCGCCCAGCAGCATGAGTACTTGTGTAGGATCATCCTGCTTTATTTTTATTAGCTGCTTAACGCTGTTTTTAGTATCGTCAAAACCATCGATGTCTAATAATGTGATGCAATTATTAGCTAGTAACTCCGGTTCAGATATGAAATCTTCCCAAGTTTCACGAGAATGTATCTTAAGACCTGAGGTGTTGCTTTCGCCAATAGTTTCAGCGATCTTAGGGTCATGACTGACGATCAATACAGATTGAGATTGGTTGCTCTTTTCTAGTTCTGTGTTATCCACGGGTACCTCCAGACGAACACATCAAGCTTCTTACCTTAGTTGAACATGCCCAGAATACTACATATTCAACGGGTTGGCTTGCTTATTATTATTATTGGACTATATAGATTACCATAATTTCACATAAATGTCTCGTATAGATTCTGTAATTATTTGCAACGCCTATGATCTATTAGCTAACTCTTTCATTCTATTCAATTTTTTCTGATATTGGCTTTGCACAATATCGCTGATTATTAGTACGACGAGCACGAAATAGAAGGTTGTTTTTGACATTTGCACTATCTCGTTACCAAATAACGTCATGTGAGCAAGGTGTCCGCCTTCGGTTAAAAGCATGACGCCGACTAGGAACAGTATAAATAGACCCAGCACTTCGTACATACGGTTCTTCTGCAAAAACTCAGACACTGTATCCGCCAGTACCACCATCAATATACCGCCGATCAAAATGGCGGTGGCCATGATATAAAATTGATCGGTGACCGCCATAGCGCTAAGAATAGAGTCAAAGGAGAACACCACGTTCATGGCGACGATCCAAAAAATAATAAATCCAACTGGTTTCGCCTCACGTTCTTCACCGTCGAGTTCTTCAAGGCTCATCATATGCAAAATTTCTTTCATGGCGGTGTACAAAATAAACACGCCACCGAACAAAACAATAACCGCATGTAAGGTAAATTGTGCGTGAATGACTCCTTCCCAATGGATGGAAAACAATTGTTGCTGAAATGCTTTAATCATATTCAGCAGTAAAAATAACAGGGCAACGCGAAATACCACCGCAAGTACTATCCCCCAAAAGCGCACTGAAGCTTGTTTCTCGGCTGGCGCGCGCTGGCTTTCAAGGGAGATATACAGCAAGTTATCGAACCCAAGAACTGCTTGCAACATAACTAATAATAAAAGGTCGACTAAGTTAGCGATGGTAAATAATTCGGCCATGATTAAATCCTCTTGAAAAGTTTAATATTTTTGTTGCTTGCTAAAATACGTTGTCAGTAGCCTTACTTGCAAGCCCCATAGTCATTGCAAAGCTAGTTTTAAACATTCTTTACTTAAAATACTTTGTTATTGCCATTGAACAAATTTCTAAATGATTTTCCAATTGAGCTCTTGCCCAGCGTAGAAAGGAACGATGCTATCACCGCTTTCGATTTGGATTGACTCAGGCATCAGCCATGATTCTTTGCTCAATGTGATGGTATCGGTATTGCGCGGCAGGCCGTAAAAATCAGGCCCATAGTGGCTCGCAAAGCTTTCCAGTTTATCCAACACGTTTAATTCATCAAATACTTGCGTGTATAACTCAATGGCACCCCAAGCGCTGTAGCAGCCGGCGCAACCGCAGGCGCTTTCTTTTGCATGTCGAGCATGTGGTGCTGAATCGGTGCCCAAGAAAAATTTTGGCGAGCCGCTGGCAACAACTTCCCTCAATCGATTTTGATGAGAACTGCGTTTTAGCACTGGCAAGCAATAGTTGTGCGGGCGAATACCACCAGCAAGTAAATCGTTGCGATTCAATAGCAAATGTTGTGGCGTGATGGTAGCCGCTACCGTTTCACCAGTTTTCAATACGAAGTCAGCGGCATCAGCGGTGGTAATGTGTTCGAAAACTATTTTTAAATTTGGAAAGCGACGATAAATTGGTTCAAGATGCTGGTCAATAAAGCGTTTTTCTCGGTCAAAAATATCCACATCAGGGTCGGTAACCTCGCCATGTATTAGCAATAACATACCAACCTCGGCCATCGCTTCAAGTACGTTGTATAGGTTTTCTATACCTTGTACCGCAGCATCCGAATTAGTGGTGGCGCCGGCAGGGTAAAGTTTAGCCGCTGGTATTTCAGCGCTTATGGCTTCTTTTATTGTTGCTGCCGTGGTGTCATTGGTCAAATATAAGGTCATTAACGGATTGAAACCTTTCTCCGGCGGCGCAGCATCTATAATTCGTTGTCGGTATTCCAGTGCCTGCTGGCGGTTACTAACTGGAGGCGCTAGGTTTGGCATGACAATGGCACGTTTAAAACAACGTGCGGTGGCTGGCACAGTTTCATTGAGCATCGCGCCATCGCGAAAATGTAAATGCCAGTCGTCAGGTTGTGTAATAGTGATTTGAGTCATATACAGTGGACTTTATACTGATTCAGTAAGTAAGCTAATGGCTTTTAATGTAAACAGGCTAATGGCTTTTAAAAGGTTTCGTTTTTCTTTGGTTTCGCTACAATACAGCGCTGATTCAAATATCCCAAAATCTAACCAGAATAATATCAAACTATGTCGATAGATATTACCTTTCCAGACGGTGCCGTTAAGCAATTTGAAGCCCCGATTACGGGTATGCAAATAGCAGACAGCATTAGCAGTGGTCTACGTCGCAATGCGGTGGCTATTGTGGTGGATGATCAACAATGGGATTTAACGCGTGAGATTAACAAAAACGCATCCATTGCAATTATTACCCGCGACACCGAAGAAGGCTTAGAAGTGCTGCGTCACGATGCCGCGCACGTACTCGCTGAAGCAGTTAAAGAATTGTATCCAGAAACTCAAGTGACCATAGGGCCGTCAATTGAAAACGGTTTTTACTACGACTTCGCGAGGGAAGAAGCCTTTACCCCTGAAGATTTGATCGCCATAGAAAAGCGCATGAGAGACATTGTTAAGCGCAATGAAAAAATTGATCGCGAAGTTTGGGAACGTAATGACGCGATCGATTTTTTTAAAAATCTAGGCGAAGTCTACAAAGCTGAAATTATCGCTGATTTACCTGAAGACGAAACCATCACCGTATATCGTCAGGGTGAATTTTTAGATCTTTGTCGCGGCCCTCACTTACCTTCCACTGGTTTGTTGCGCGACGGCTTCAAGCTAACTAAATTGGCGGGAGCTTATTGGCGTGGCGATTCCGCAAACGAACAGTTGCAACGTATCTATGGAACCGCGTGGTCAGATAAAAAACAGCTTAAAGCTTATCTTAAGCGTATGGAAGAAGCCGAGAAACGCGACCATCGTAAAATTGGAAAGGCTTTAGATTTATTCCATTTGCAAGACGAAGCACCCGGTAGTGTTTTTTGGCACCCTAAAGGTTGGGCCCTATATCAAGCCGCCCAAAATTATATGGCCGAACAACAATATCAGCGTGGCTATCAAGAGATTAAGACACCACAGTTGGTGGATATTTCCTTGTGGGAAAAGTCGGGTCATGCGTCAAAGTTTGGTGATGATATGTTTACGCTCACAAATGATGAGCGAGATTATGCTATTAAGCCTATGAATTGTCCGTGTCATGTGCAAGTGTTTAATCAAGGTATAAAAAGCTACCGAGATTTGCCGTTGCGGTTGGCCGAGTTTGGGTCTTGTCATCGCAATGAAATGTCGGGTTCATTGCATGGCATTATGCGGGTGCGCAGTTTCGTGCAAGATGATGGACATATTTTCTGTACTGAAGATCAAATCCAAGAAGAAGTGACAGAGTTTATTGATTTCTTACACGCGGTATACAAAGCATTTGGTTTTGATGAGGTGATTTACAAATTATCCACACGGCCAGAACAAAGAGTGGGCTCAGATGAAGACTGGGACCGCTCTGAAAAAGCGCTTGAATTAGCACTCAACGATAATAATCTAGAATGGGAATTGCAGCCCGGTGAAGGCGCTTTCTATGGACCCAAAGTAGAATTTTCTCTCAAAGATTGCATTGGCCGAGTTTGGCAATGCGGCACCATTCAGGTCGATTTTTCCATGCCAGAACGTCTGGGTGCACAATACATTGCTGAAGACGGTAGTAAACAAGTGCCGGTCATGTTACATCGAGCTATATTAGGTTCGCTAGAACGATTTATTGGAATTCTAATTGAAGAATACGCAGGTGCTTTGCCTGCGTGGCTGGCGCCGGAACAGGTTATGGTTGCTACTATTGTCACTGAAGCAAATAATTACGCCAACGAAGTAGCAAAGGCACTGCGCAATGCGGGTATACGAACTGAAGTTGATTTACGAAATGAAAAAATAGGTTATAAAGTTCGCGAGCACAGCTTGCAAAAGATACCCGCCATATTGTGTATTGGCAAACGTGAGGCCGAAGAAGGCACGGTGGCGGTACGTCGCTTCGGCAGTAAAGAGCAAACCGTCATGCCATTAGAAGATTTTATTGAAAAGTTTAGTATCGAAATAGATAACAAACAGTTATATGAGCCATCTGCGGCGTAGATTAGACTATAATTAACGTAATTAATTACCACCTACACTTATATTAGTAATGGAGATTTTTCATGACACAATTTAAAACAATAGCTGGAATAGTAGTAGCAGTGCTAGTGATGATTAGCGTCGCAGTTATTGCTCAAGATGGCTCTAAAAAAGCCAAACTAAGCACTATGGCTTTAGACAGCGAGGCCAGTAAACTTGGTTATACCTTTGGTGCACAAATTGGTGGTCAATTAGCGGGTGCGGGTTTGGGAGAAGATGTTGATGTCGAAGCCGTAGTCGCTGCGATTCGAGATGTGTTTGGCGGTAATGAGCCACGCATGACCTTAGAAGAGATGCAACAAGCGCAAGCCGCTTACCAACAGAAAGCACAGGCTAAGATAGCTGCCCTATCCAGTGAGAATCAAGCTAAGGGTGATGAATTTCTAGCTAGCAACGCTAAGAAAGACGGTGTAGTGACGGCTGAAAGTGGCCTGCAGTACGAAGTTATTCGTGAAGGTAAAGGCAAGCAGCCGACCACTGAGAATACCGTTAAAGTTCACTATGCAGGTAGTCTAATAGACGGGACTGAATTTGATAGCTCTTATAAGCGTGGTGCACCTGCCGATTTCCCAGTTACTGGTGTGATACCTGGGTTTTCAGAAGGATTGCAATTGATGAAAGAAGGTTCTAAGTACCGATTCGTTATTCCTGCGGCACAAGCTTACGGTGAGCAAGCACCCCCTACGATTGGGCCGAATCAAGTGCTCATCTTTGACGTAGAGTTAATAGAAGTCTTGTAGGCTAATAAAGTCCTGTCGTACAGGTCATTGTAAGGATATTGTTGATTAAACGGTCTGTATTAGCGACTATTTAGGTTGATAATAGGCTCGATGATATAACTCGCTGCACGGACAAAGTCGTGCTTGAGCATTTAACAAGCCGACTATCGAAAGCTAATAATAAAAACTATGAAAATACAACAATCCCTTTACTACAGCCGTTATTGTTATTTTTGTCAGAAAGTTCTAAGTTTTCTTCGTTCGCAAAATATTGATATCGAACTCCGCAGCACCCGCGATTCAGAGCATAAGAAAGAGTTGGTTCGCGGTGGTGGCAGCCCGCAGGTTCCTTGCCTACGCATAGACAGCGAAAGTGGCACTCAATGGATGTATGAGTCAGACGACATTATTGAATATTTAAGCGCCGCATTACCAATGGAAGCTACTTCCTAGCGATAGATCTCTGATGGAAAACTAATTGTTCGAAACTAAATAAGCGCAAACATTAGTACCATTTGTCTTCCATAGATAACTTTGTTTTATTCATAAAGTTTCTTAATTCTTCATTCTTGGCTTCGTCCAGCGCCGGTAACTCATAATCGTTGAGCAATGTTTTCCAATGCTCGTTCGCTCTAACTACCGCTTCTTTACTGCCGTTTTCAACCCATTGTTCAAGGCTTTCTGAATCTGAAAGTTTGGCATCGAAAAACGCGGTCTCATAATTTTTCATTGTGTGACTACAACCAAGAAAGTGACCGCCCGGTTCCACCTCGGTATACGCCTCGGGTGCTAAAGCATTTTCATCGGTTGCCATGCCCGCTAACATGCGCTGCATGCCCGCCAGTCTATCGGCATCGAGCACTAACTTTTCATAACTACTGACCAAGCCACCCTCTAGCCAACCCGCAGCATGAATCACTAAATTCGCGCCACCTAACACGGTTGAATGCAGACTGTCCGCGCTTTCATAAGCCGCTTGTGCATCGCATCGTTTCGATGCCGTTAGCGAACCACCGCAGCGCAGCGGCACACCTAAGCGTCTAGCTAATTGGCCGATGGCATAGTTTGACATCACCGGCTCAGGCATTCCAAAGGTGGGTGCTCCAGACTTAAGACTCATTGACGACAGGAAGTTACCCAGTACAAAGGGTGCACCTTTGCGCACCAATTGACTAAATGCACCCGCAGCCATACCTTCGGCCAAGGCTTGCGCTAAACTCGCTGCGGTAGTTACGGGACCCATGGCCCCACCTAAAATAAAAGGCGCGACAACAATACCTTGATTGTTAGAGCAGTAAACCTGAATCGCTTCAGATGCAACTTTATCGAACATGAGCGGTGAGTTGGCATTGACATTACCAATTACGCAGCAGTTGTCCTGCATAAATTCTTCACCAAACAAAATTTTTGTCATGGTGATGGTGTCTTCAGCGCGCTCCTTAGCCGTAATTGCACCCAAATAGGCCTTCTCAGAATAACGCATGTGGGCATAAATTATGTCCAAGTGGCGTTTGTTTACCGGTATGTCAGTGGGCTCTACTAAAATGCCACCTGAGTGATGAAGCGAGGGCGTCTTAAAGACAATTTTAACCATTTGCTCCAGATCATGAATATTGCCGTAGCGGCGACCGTGATCAATATCGCTGACAAATGGCGCACAATGAACAGGACTAAAAACCGCATTGTTGCCACCAATTTCAACATTATAGTGTGGATTTCGAGCGTGCTGAGTAAATTGACTCGGAATAGTTTTGCACAGTTCCCTAGCCATGCCTTTAGGTAGGCGAACACGCATGTCATCAACGTCTGCGCCGGCTTTCTTCCAGATATCAAGAGCGAGCGGGTCGTCTCTAAATTCAATACCTACTTCTTGCATTAACCAGTCTGCATGATCCTCTATTCGAATCAGAGCTTCTTCACCTAAAAAATCATAAAATGGAATTTTTCTTTTTATATAGGCAGGTGCGGTCTCAGAGGAATGTAATTCTTCAAGTTTACGAGCGGCTGTGCGAGCTTTACGACCGCCGCTGCGCCGCTTACGTGGCTGTTTTTGGTTCTGCAATACATCGGCACTGTTTTTCATAGTCTCCTCAATGGCATTAAATTGAATGTCCAATCTGATTGACGATTAAAACAAACAGAGTATTGAAGATATTACAGGCTAGTTAGTTTAGTAAAACAATATTAATCTAACTAATAATGCAAATATAATTGCTATGTCCCTATCATCGACTTCCTACTATTAAGGCCTACCTATGGCTTTATAATATCAAAGCTGTAAAGACGAAAAGATGTGAAGGTAAGAGAGCTTTAAGACAGCGCTGAAAAAATCTTATCTCTAATTGAGTCCACGGAACCAACGCCGTCGACCTTAATGTAGCCAGGAGCATTCTCATCATCACTTTTAGAATAGTCGTAATAGTACTCAATCAGCGGTTCGGTTTGTTGATGATAAACACCTAGGCGTTTCATTACCGTATCTTCTTGGTCGTCATCACGCTGTACTAAGGGATCTCCAGTTACGTCATCTATGCCTTCGGTTTTCGGTGGGTTATAAATCACGTGATAGGTTCGACCTGAAGCCAAATGGGCACGGCGACCGCTCATGCGCTTTACAATTTCCTCATCGTCGACATTAATCTCCACTACATAATCTATCAAAATATTGTTGGACTTTAGGGCATCGGCTTGCGGTATAGTACGTGGGAATCCATCGAGTAGATAACCGTTTTTGCAATCACTTTTCGTTACTCGATCTTTTACCAAGCCAATGATTATTTCGTCTGAAATCAAGCCACCCGCGTCCATCACTTTTTTGGCTTCCACGCCTAGAGCACTGCCGGATTTTACCGCTGCACGTAACATGTCCCCCGTAGAAATTTGAGGGATATCGTATTTCTCAGTTAAGAAGGTAGCTTGCGTGCCTTTACCGGCACCTGGGCCCCCTAGAAGTATAAGTCGCATATTAGGAATTATTAGTAAGAATTAATAGTAGGGATCAGTAGTGGTTTTAGTTAGATTTCTGAGATTTTTATATAATTTTCATAAGTATTAACTCAGCAAGAGCGGTAATTTACCATAAATAAAGGGGTCCAAGTAGAGTGAATCAAAACTATTGATCAACTGAATTTTGGTGACCCAAACGGCTAAGCACGTTACCATGGACTACTGATTTGAGAAAAGCAGTTTGCTTTCACTAATCTGCGACTGAGTTCACAATCTAATCTATATGAGTACCCCTGACAGAGAGAGAGAAATTGGCCATCAACCACTTAATGCAGCATCCACCTGACGCTCAAGCCACTAATGCCGATGAGTTGGATACCATTAATACCCAAGACGCTCAAACTTTGGATCAGATGTTTCGAGAGCGGGTGCGGCGCAGTCCTGACAAGCTCGCCTACACTCAATATGCGCCGCAACGGGAGCAATGGGTAGGTGTAACTTGGTCTGAATTGGCCGTAGAAGTTGAACGCTGGCAGGTAGCATTACGAGACAGTGGTTTGAGCAAAGGCGATCGCGTTGCAATTTGTTATAAAAACAGTATTGAATGGATTGTCTTTGATCAAGCCGCATTGCGATTAGGTTTGGTGGTCGTACCTTTGTATACCGCGGATCGTGCGGATAATATCGGCTACGTCATCGGTAATTCCGGTTCTAAATTAGTCTTGATCAATACCACTGCGACTTGGAACGACATTGCTGAGACTGATGAAGACCTTAGCAGTGTGGATAAAGTCATTGTTATGGCGGGCGAAGAAAATGAGCAAGTCCAGCAGCTCGCAAATTGGTTACCTGAAGTAGGCGAACATATGGAGCGCGGTTTATCTGGCCCAGAAGATCTCGCTTCCATAGTCTATACCTCTGGGACTACAGGGCGACCTAAAGGCGTTATGTTGTCGCATTATAATATGTTGGCTACGGCCTATAGTGGTATGCGCAGTGTAGCGCTAACGCCTGACGATAAATTGCTTTCTTTTCTGCCGTTGTCGCACACCTTTGAACGCACCGTGACCTACTATGCCGGGATGATGAGCGGTAGTAGTGTTACTTTTAATCGCAGTATCCCGGAGTTACCCAATGACTTGAAAGAGGTTAAACCCACGGTGATGGTATCCGTGCCGCGTATTTTCGAACGGATTCACAATCAGATTTATGGTTCCCTTAAATCTATGTCGGCGATCAAGCGTCGCCTTTTTCACCAAACTATAAAAACGGGTTGGCATCAATTTCAATATCAACAAGGCTTGGCAGCTTGGCACCCGCGGTTATTGCTGGCTAGCTTGCTGGATAAGTTAGTAGGTGAAACCGTACGTGCTCGCTTTGGAGGCCAATTAAAATACGTGGTGGTGGGGGGTGCGCCTTTAGTGCCTGAGGTAGCAAAAACATTTCTCGCAATGCGCATACCATTACTTCAAGGCTATGGCTTAACCGAATCCAGCCCTATCATCAGTGTTAATACTCAAGAACATAATCGCCCAGATTCAATTGGTTTAGCACTGCGCGGTGTAGAGATAGCGCTCAAAGATCGAGAAGAATTATGGGTCAAAAGTGATGGCGTGATGATGGGCTATTGGCAAAACCCAGAAGCGACTAATGGCACAATTGAAGATATCACAGAGGGTGATGAACAAGGGCGTTGGCTTAAAACTGGCGATCGTGCTTCAGTCGATGAACAAGGTTTTATTCGCATCATAGGCCGCATCAAAGATATTTTAGTGCTCGCCAATGGTGAGAAAGTACCGCCTACGGATATTGAAGCGGCTATTCAGCGTGATATTTTATTTGAACAAGTGATGGTGGTTGGCGAAGGGCGAGCTTATCTTTCAGCACTGATGGTTATTGATAAAAAGGATTGGGCAGAATTTTGTTCCGAAAATAATTTGTCGGCAGATCAAATCAATACTAATGAGGTGAACTCCCTAATTACCAAGCGTGTTGATTCACAAATGATCGAGTTCCCTGGCTACGCGAAAATTCGACAGGTACATATTACTACAGAGCCTTGGACGGTTGAATCAGGCTTAATGACACCCACGCTAAAATTGAAGCGCCCGAAAATTATGGAACAATACAACGATGAAATTGAACAGCTCTATAAAGGTCGTGGAGTCGCTAAGTGATAAAATTTTTGTTGTATGTTGCACTAATAGGTGTTTTCGGATGCACGTCGCAAGTCACCAACCCAATCGAAGACTACAAAGAAGCGCGCAAGATCTTTTGGCAAAGTCTTTATTCCAAGAAAGGAAATACTTTATATTGCCAAGAACCTTTTCGTACATCGAACAAACGCGGCATCAATATAGAACATGTGTTTCCAATGTCTTGGGCCACCAATGGTTTGAACTGCGGTACCCGTAAACAGTGTCGAGCTCGCAGCCCAGAGTTTAACCAGATAGAAGCCGACCTACATAATTTGTACCCATCTCGTGTTGATGTAAACAAAGAGCGTTCTAGTTTTCGCTTTGGTGAAGTTCGCGGAGAGCGACGTATCTTTGGAAAAAGCTGCGATTTTGAAGTAGACCAAAAGGCTAGATCGGCCGAACCTACACCGAGCGTTCGTGGCGAAGTCGCTCGGGCCATGTTTTATATGGCGGACCGCTATAAGGCGCGCGGTTTAGTATTGTTCGAGAAACAAGCCAAGCTTATGCATGAATGGCATTTAGCAGACCCACCCAGCCAACATGAAAAAGAACGTAACAATATCATTGAGTCTTTACAAGGAAACCGCAACCGCTTTATCGATGAACCTCAAGTACTCACTGACCTTTACCTGAATGGGTATTTTAGAAACTAGAATTTCTAAGTTTTTAGCGATCTTGATTTATCCGCGGTGCGTGCTATAAGGATAATGAAATCTAGCAACTTTCTCTAATAATTTACGGTTGTAATCAAATGAAAAACAAAT
>CAZJWW010000045.1:0-17746 GCA_964549895.1 uncultured Gammaproteobacteria bacterium | reverse complement strand
AAGTGGCCTAACGCACCGGATTTTGATTCCGGCATTCGAAGGTTCGAATCCTTCCACCCCAGCCAATTTAATAATAAGAAGTTTGTTTTCTATATGTAGACAATAAAGAGCGACAGTATTTGCGCTAAATTGTGTGTATCTATCAAAAACAAATCCCCGGCCAAAAACGGGCGGTATTATCTTAATTACAGTGCGAGGCTGTTTTGTCAATTGAAAATCTAACTATCTTTACCGGCAATGCGAACCCTTTGTTGTGCGCCGAAATTGTCGATTACTTGAAATTGCCGCTTGGCAAAGCCAAGGTGGAGCAATTTAGCGATGGTGAAATTGCCATCGAAATTCAAGAAAATATTCGTGGCCGAGATGTCTTTATAGTGCAACCGACTTGCGCTCCTAGTCACAAAAATTTGATTGAATTGTTGCTGATGATTGATGCGTGCAATCGTTCATCTGCTTATCGTATTACAGCGGTAATGCCGTATTACGGTTACGCACGACAAGATCGTCGCCCGCGTAACTCGCGAGTGCCGATTAGTGCCAAGTTGATTGCTTCAATGGTGAGTACGGCTGGCGCTGATAGAGTATTGACCATGGATTTGCATGCCGATCAGATTCAAGGGTTTTTTGATATACCCACGGACAATATTTATGGTTCACCGGTATTGCTAGATGATCTGCGCAGTTTGGAAGAAGACAATATGATAGTTGTTTCTCCAGATGTTGGCGGTGTAGTTCGCGCCAGAGCCTTAGCTAAACGATTGGGCGTGGACCTAGCTATTATTGATAAACGTCGTCCCAAGGCTAATGTTGCTAAGGTGATGAATATTATTGGTGAAGTAAAGGGCCGCAGCTGTGTGTTGATCGATGACATGGTCGATACCGCCAATACCCTGTGTAAAGCGGCCGATGCACTGAAAGAAAGAGGCGCCACTACGGTGCGTGCCTATTGTACTCATCCAGTATTGTCTGGTGAGGCAGTAAACAGAATTAACGCGTCGAATATGGACGAGGTAGTTGTGACAAATACCATTCCGCTTTCTGACGCAGCAGCAGATTGTGAGAAGATTCGACAATTGTCGGTCGCGCACTTGCTGGGAGAATCGATTCGCCGAATTATTGCTAGTGATTCAGTGAGTTCGTTATTTACCGATATCGATTAACGATTTTGGTAAATATTAGGTACACACAATTAGATTGTTTTGAATTAGATAGTTCTGAATTAGATAGTTTTAATGTGTGATTGGAAAAACGAAGGTCTATATTTTATAAGGCTTATGTTTTACAAGGCTTATGTCTTAACAAAATAATGCCTTCAAATTGAGTAATAAAAATGAGTGCTAATTTTATAGTAGAAGCTGAAGTAAGAACCGGATCTGGCAGTGCCGCTAGTCGCCGCGCGCGACGTAATGGCCAAGTTCCAGTGGTGGTCTATGGCGGTGGAGAAGATGAGCAATATATGTTGGTTGATCATAACAAGATCAGTCTCCAACTAAACGTTGAAGCTTTCCATTCCGCATTAGTGCAATTGCACGTGGGTGATGATTTACAGCGCGCTATTTTGCGTGATGTACAAATGCACCCTTATAAACAACAAGTCATGCACCTTGATTTTCAACGTGTAAGTCGCAAAGATAAAATCACTATGACAGTGCCCTTGCACTTTAATGGCGATGACGATGCGCCTGGCGTTAAAACTGAAAATGGCATTATGTCGTACAGCATGACGTCGATCGATATCACATGTTTGGGTTCTGATTTACCTGAATACATTGCTGTAGATGTATCCCATCTAAACATGGGTGAATCTGTATCGCTAGGCGAAGTTCAAATGCCTGAAGGGGTTGAGTTAGCCAGTTCTGTCCAAGAGTCTGATCTCGAATTACCCGTGGCATCTGTACTGGCACCGAAGAAACCTCAAGTTGAGGATGAACCTGAAGAGGACGGTGAAGCAGTTGAAGGTGAAGAAGGCGCTGAAGGTGAAGAAGGAAAAGCGCCAGAAGGCGGCGACTCAGAATAGAAATTACGATGAGTCAATCGCCTATCAAACTGATTGTCGGTCTCGGCAATCCGGGCGAAAAATATGCAAAAACCCGGCACAACGCCGGGTTTTTGTTTTTAGATACGCTATGCAAACATGTCGGCAGTTCTTTAAAACTCGATAAAAATTGTTTCGGTCGAACAACTAAAACGACTATCGCTGAAAAAGAAGTTAGGCTGCTACAACCTGATACCTTTATGAACCTCAGTGGCAAAGCGGTACAAGCCACCATACACTATTATAAGTTTGATATGTCGCAAGTACTGGTAATCCATGACGAACTTGACTTAGATCCGGGTATTGCTCGCTTAAAAATTGGCGGTGGCCATGGCGGAAACAATGGTCTGCGCGATATTATTAAACAAACGGGTACTAAGCACTTTGCGCGTTTGCGCCTAGGTATTGGCCATCCTGGCGTGGGTCGCGATGTGTCGAACTATGTATTAAAACAGGCTAATAAGTCAGATCAACAAAATATTGAAAACGCGATTGCTGAAAGTTTGCGCGTGATAGAACTGATTGTTCAAGGAGACTTCCCTAGAGCGATGAACGAATTACACACTAATTTGGCCAGTTAGCCAATTTTGCAAAGGTATTATCATGGGATTTAAATGCGGCATTGTTGGCCTGCCCAATGTGGGTAAATCAACGCTATTCAACGCCTTAACTAACTCTGGAATTCAGGCTGAAAATTATCCGTTTTGTACCATAGAGCCCAATGTAGGAATGGTTGAGGTGCCTGATGCACGCTTGGCACGTCTAACTGAGCTAGCCGAGCCGAGCAAAACGATTCCCGCCACGATGGAGTTTGTAGATATAGCCGGTTTAGTCGAAGGCGCTTCCAAAGGTGAAGGACTAGGCAATCAATTCTTAGCTAATATTCGCGAAGTCGATGCTATCGCCCACGTTGTGCGATGCTTTAACGATGACAACGTGATACATGTTGCTGGCAAGGTAGACCCCGCTTCAGACATAGAAGTGATTCACACTGAGTTGGGTTTGGCTGATATGGATACCGTTGAGAAAGCCATTGAACGCGCGGCCAAGCGCTCTAAGTCAGGCGATAAAGATCAGATCAAACTCAAGGAATTACTGGAACGCGTACAAGCGCATCTGAATACTGGGGAGCCAGTGCGT
The DNA here is from genome assembly GCA_964549895.1 of uncultured Gammaproteobacteria bacterium. Classification (GTDB taxonomy): domain Bacteria; phylum Pseudomonadota; class Gammaproteobacteria; order Arenicellales; family Arenicellaceae; genus Arenicella. The sequence continues at coordinate 14,571 of CAZJWW010000045.1, read as the reverse complement.
TCACTTGAATTAGATAAAGACGACAAAGCTAAATTAAAACCCATGTGTTTAATGACCGCCAAACCCACGATGTACATTGCCAATGTTGATGAAGAGGGTTTCGAAGACAATCCGCACTTGGATGTCGTTAACGCGATTGCGGAAAAAGAACGGGCCGGTGTCGTTATCATTTGTGCGGCAATTGAATCCGAAATCGCTGAATTAGATGACCTAGAGAAAATAGAATTTCTACAAGAAATAGGCCAACAAGAACCAGGCTTAAACCGAGTAATTAGGGCAGGTTATCAGCTGCTCGGATTACAGACCTACTTCACCGCTGGTAAAACCGAAGTTCGTGCCTGGACTATTCGCAATGGTGACACAGCACCCCAAGCGGCGGGCGTTATTCATACTGATTTCGAACGTGGGTTTATCCGCGCCGAAACAACCGCCTATGAAGATTACGATCAATATGGTGGCGAACAGGGTGCCAAAGAAGCTGGTAAGTTCAGGTTAGAAGGCAAGGACTACATCATGCAAGACGGCGATGTTGTGCACTTTAGATTTAATGTTTAATGGTTGAATTGCGACAAATCCTATTGCTACTAATTTTGGCCCCGTGGGCGGTGCAGGCAGCGGAAATTAGGCTCGCTGTCGCCAGTAATTTTACCGCAGCCGCTAAGAGCATACAGCTGGAATTTGAGAGACAGTCAGAACATACCATTAGCTTAAGTTTTGCTTCTACGGGAAAGCTGTACGCACAAATTAAAAATGGCGCTCCCTTTGATATATTTTTAGCCGCCGACACCGAGCGACCAGAACTGCTTGAACGAGAAGGTTTTGTGGTTGCCGATAATCGCTTTACTTATGCGCTCGGACAGTTAGTACTTTGGAGTTCATCGCTAAAGGACGTGGGCAACAACACTTTATCTCAAGCGGATTTTCGCAATCTTGCCATTGCTAACCCCAAGTTGGCACCCTATGGCCGAGCCGCAGAACAGGTGATCGAAAACTTAGAATTAACACAGCAACTACAAACACAATTGGTGTTTGCTGAGAACGTAGCTCAAGCATTTGCGTTCGTCCATACAGGGAATGCCGATTTGGGTTTTATAGCCCTATCACAACTAGTCAGTAAAGCCGAGGCTGCGGGTGATAAAGCCTCTAGCAAGGTAAAAGAGGCCTCTAGCTTAGTAAAAGGGGCCTCTAGCGCTTTAGAAGAAGCCACCATCGTGGTAGATGAGGCCGTCACCGGATCACATTGGAACGTCCCAGAAAGCTATTACGAGCCGATTGAGCAACAAGCTATTTTGCTATCGAAAAAGTCTGCGGCAGCCGAGTTTTTGTTATTCTTAATGAATGATAAAGCCAGAACCATTATCGCCGATGCAGGCTTTAAACTCCCTTAGCGACTGCTCATTATAAAGAGTCATATTGATGTTTAATCAAGCTGACATTGTCGCGCTGCTAATTACCGTTAAGTTGGCCATCATCACGGTAGTCATTTTATTAGTCATTGGCACACCGCTGGCGTGGTGGTTGGCGCGCTCACAATGGCGATATAAGTTTGTATTTGAGGCCTTAGTAGCGTTACCACTGGTTTTGCCACCCACGGTGTTGGGTTTTTATTTGCTGATCGCATTAGGTCCGCGGGGTCCAATCGGACAGTTGACGGACTTACTAGGGATACACCCATTGGCCTTTACGTTTCGTGGTTTGATAATCGGTTCGGTTATTTATTCCATGCCGTTTGTGGTTCAACCGTTGCAGAACGCATTTGCTGCCGTCAGTAATAGGCAGCTTGAAGTTGCGGCAACGTTAGGCGCCAGCCCATTAGATCGCTTTTTTTCAATCGCCATGCCGTTAGCTAGGCCTGGATTTATCAGCGCAGCAGTACTTGGGTTTGCTCATACCATTGGCGAGTTCGGCGTGGTTCTCATGATCGGTGGCAATATCCCGGGTAAAACTCAAGTCGCGTCAATCGCTATATACGACCATGTAGAGAGTTTAGAATACGCCAATGCTCATTGGTTGGCAGCCACCCTGTTATTGCTATCGTTTGTCATGTTGATTTTTGTCTATGCAGCAAACCGTAAAGTCGGGATATTGCGAACATGACGATTAATGCTAAGTTTAATATTCAGCGAGGTTCTTTCAATTTAGAGCTTGATCTCATTTTGCCAGCGCAAGGGGTAACGGCGATTTTTGGCGCGTCAGGTAGTGGCAAAACCACGCTGCTGAGAGCCATCGCTGGCCTAGACCGCTATGCTAATGGTGAAATGAGTGTCTTTGGTGAGGTGTGGCAAACTGAATCTGAATTTAAGGCCCCGCATCATCGATCCGCAGCATATGTGTTTCAAGAGACCAGTCTTTTCGAGCACATGAGCGTGTATAAAAATCTGGATTATGCTGCGCAGCGTGCTAGCGACAATGGCCTGGGTATTTCGATTGATAAAGCAATAAAACTCCTAGAGTTGGAGCCGCTGTTAAATAAGCAGCCTAGTGTTCTATCGGGCGGGGAACGCCAGCGTGTAGCCATTGCCAGAGCATTGTGTGCGAAACCAAAGTTATTATTAATGGATGAGCCGCTGGCAGGTCTAGATGCGGCGGCTAAATCACGACTTTTGCCATTGATGGAATCAGCGCTAAGCGAACTAGGTATAGCCTGTGTGTACGTAAGTCATTCTATAGATGAAGTCAGTCAGTTGGCTGATAACGTGGTGCTAATAGAAGCCGGAAAGGTGGTTGCACAAGGCGACACACAATTTTTACTCACTAAGCTCGACCTACCTCTAGCGCAACATGATGGTGCTGAATCGATCGTGCCAGCCACGGTGGCTGAACAAGACGAGAATTATGGTATTACTTATTTAGATTCAGATATTGGGCGCTTTGCAATGATGCATAAAGATCTCGAACTTGGCCGCTCAATGCGGATTAGAATATTAGCGCGCGACATTAGCCTGACTCTAAACCCACAAACGGATACGAGTATTTTAAATATTTTTGCTGCAACGGTAACTCAACTACAACCCTACGGAGAGTCACAAATCACCGTTAAGTTGCTTTCGAACAAGACACCCTTGTTGGCCCGGATTACACGTAAGTCAGCTGACTTGCTTAAATTAAAAACCGGCTTACAGGTTTACGCACAAGTTAAAGCCGTGACCCTCTTTTAAAGGAAGAGCGTTAATTAAAGAGCATTCAAAGAATTGTTAACAAGGGCATGATCAAATTTATGCAATATCCAAAATGAAAACAGCGTTACTCGCGCTCTTTGCTCTTATCGCGTTTGCTGGTAACTCCGTATTATGTCGGCTGGCATTGAGTGCGAGTACCGGTAATCAGGCAATTGATCCTGCTAGTTTTACCTCCATTCGACTGATGTCGGGGGTGTTAATATTGTTTGTCTTGTTTAGCCTCTCTCGGTATTTAGATAGAAAATCCGAAGAGGCTATCAATACGCTAGGGCAGGGCAATAAAGGCAGTTGGCTAGCAGCACTAAGCCTATTTTTATACGCGGCGCTCTTCTCCTATGCTTATGTAAGCCTCGATACCGCCACTGGTGCCCTAATACTATTCGGTACGGTACAAATCACTATGATTACTGTCGGTTGGTTACGCGGCACTCGTTTATCACTATTCGAATCCATTGGCGTGTGTTTAGCCGTTATTGGTTTTATCTATTTATTCCTGCCCGAATTGCGTCAACCAAGTTTGTTGGGTTTTGTGTTAATGGTGTTTGCAGGCATAGCTTGGGGAGACTATACATTGAGGGGTCAAGGCGCCAGCGATGCACTCAGTACTACGGCGTTTAATTTTCTAAGAACCTTACCTCTGGTTGCTTTGTTGTTAGTCGGTTTAATTGTAGCTGGTGCGAATTTTAATGTGAGTTTGTACGGATTGCTATTGGCCGTTGCGTCGGGCGCTATTACTTCAGGCATTGGTTACGCGATTTGGTATGCTGCCCTCAAGGGTTTATCCACCACTCAAGCGGCTGTTATTCAGTTACTAGTCCCTGTTATTGCCGCATTAGGTGGCGTGGTGTTCTCCAGTGAACTTATATCACTGAGGTTAATAATAGCGGCGGCGTTGGTTTTAGGCGGCGTGTTGATCGTTATTCTAGGTAGAGCGAAAGTAGTAACTAGTTAGATAATAATTAATGATGGTCTATTTTCCGACATAACAAAACTACTGTATGTATTCATTCAAACAGCCCATACCTTCTTTTTCGACACTACCGTAGTAATGGGGGCAATAATTTGGACCACATTCCCGCAGGCTACACCCAAGAATATGCATTGCGAACTTAGGGAACTATTTTGAAGTTGGTTCGCCGTGGGGTTGTCGTTGAATTTTAAAATATCCCGACCCGCGAGCGTTCCCCGTTCCAAAGAATGTAATGCGATAAAAGCCGGTAGCCGTTAGCGAATCAATGTTGAATGAATCAAACGAAAACTTTGCCGATGTTAATACGTTACCAATTACCGCCCAGTTACAATAAAACTGATTCACAACCAGTACGATCGTTTGATCATCGATAACTTCCAGTCGGCCTGTAATCGAAGCGCAGAGAGGCGCGATTCCGTTGACCAGCGCACGCACATTTCCTTTGAATCCAATCTTTTTGTCTTGATCGCTTAGCACCTCACTAACCGAGATCCATTTCCATTCCATTGTCAGGGGTAAGAATAAGCCACCTAGACCTTTCGCCATTAAACCGGAGGCAGGCTCCACACATTCTCCAGATTCTTGATTCGCTTCGCAAAGTACCATTTTGTAAGATGGGCTAAGCACATTAAGCCATATTTCAGCAGCATCAGTTAGAGATGTGTTTCTATTTTTGATCATGGTTTCTGGGTCTGGGACATATAACGACGTTGTTCCACAGCCGGTGAACAAAGCTATAATTGCTAGAATGACTATTATTTTGAGATGGACCATTTACTTGGTGAATGAATTTTTTCTTACTAGCGCTTTGATCTTTTCCATTATGTTGCACAGATGACGTAAAAGTTCTTAGATAGCATCGAAATCATTGATGAATGTAATCCTGTTCAAATTAATACTAAAACACACAGTTAGTACATTAATAGTAGTAAGTACTATATCAGTAATTATAGCTATTTCAATACTTACCTAGAATGTGAGATGATTTAGATTCAGTAATTGATCTGAGCCATTCAATTGAGCAAAAAGACTAGCATTGAAGATTCGTGTCCAATTTCACGCACCTTAAGTGTGATTGGTGATCGTTGGAGTGTTTTGATTCTGCGTGATCTTGTTTTGAGAGGCCCACATAGATTTCAAGATTTAAAGGAGTCGCTTGGGAATATTGGGCCGACAACTCTATCCGGGAGGCTAAAGGTGTTAGAAGAAAACGGCTTGGTCGAGAGGTCGTTTTATAGCGATCATCCGCCACGCGCCCAATACCTACTGACAAAAAAAGGCGAAACACTCGGCCCGGTATTGGCTACCTTGCGTGACTGGGGTCGTGAGCACGCGTGAGAGCTGTTGGAACACAAACACAAACACTAGGATTGGCCGCCGCTGTAACAGCGAATAATCGAATTATAACGCCATTGGTCGGCCAGTGTTCTCTAGTTAAATTTTATCACTCTATTTGTCGCCACAGTGGCGTTGGTTTTAGGCGGCGTGTCGATCGTTATTCTTGGTAGGGCGAAAGTTGCTCCTAGCCAAGAACGTTCGATAGCTAAAATCGCTGGCTTCAAACATTTCGAAGCCGCTCGCGCCAAGAGTACTGCGGTGTATAACCTTAAACGTAGCAACTACCATACATTTGTTGAATCACCATACCTTATTGACCAGCCTGTTACGTATGATGAAATGATAAATGCGCTAGCGATATATTTATTACCAATAAAACGTGTTACTAACCCAGAAATTAAAAATATAAATTCTAGATTAAGTTGTATTTTTTTAGAGCGAATGCCGTTAAAAAGGCTCTTAAACCAATAGGGCTGCGTATTCCAGGTTTCAGATTTTTTATCTATCATGGTTATTACCTCAGTAAGTTTATCAATTTCAATTTCGAATACAGAGGCGAGAGATTTAAGAGTTTCTATACTGGCGCTTTCACCGCGTGCCACGCGCTGAATTGTTCTAACGCTCAGTGAACTCATAGCGGCGAGTTGCTCTTGCGACCACTTTTTTCAGTTCCCAGTTTTTTAACTATCATATTGTTGTCTCCTCGTCGCTCTGAGCAACAAATATACTCAAGAAATAGAAGTGTCAGTTATGAAAACAACCCGACAATAACCCGACAGTGCTGAATCGGCGCACATAACGGCCTTAAAACAATCGCGCAAAAGGCATCACAGGCGAAGTCGTTTTGTTCCTCTTATGTGGCAAAATCACTTTTATGGTGATACCTTTTTTAGCTTACGAAGCAATTTATTGTATTGTCCTTTTACAAGAAACATCCTGTGGATATCTGGGTTGGCAGTATCACTTGTGTGGGTAGCTGTCTCGCTCACGCCCCATTTACCAATCGTCATTGTCGTTAGATTGACGTCTATAAAATAATACTCTTTTTCAGGGTTTTTCAATGTGTCACCGTTGCTAGTTCGATACCGTAATAAATAAGCCAAGCTAACGTATTGGCGATTTAATGCAAATGTCTAAGCTTGGTAATTTCGTTTCTTAGTTTGTCCCAAATGGGATATATCCTTAGTCGACGGTTTTTCTGTCTACTACAGTGGTGTCTGTCCATTGTCGAGCTGCAAACGCAATGTTAGATTACTTGTTGTTTGCTAGCTGGCTACGACTCAAGAGTAGCAATGCCAACGCTATTGCTGCTGGTACGGTCTGAATCACCAGAATTTTGGTTGTAACAGTTACTGCTCCAAATATACCGGCAATCACAACGAAAAGCAGAAAGCAGGTTGCCACATTAATCTGCCACTTTTGGTCTTTGATTAATAGTGACCAACACAGTCCAATCGCTAGGAAAGCATTATAAATTCCTTGATTAGCTGCCATCTGTGTCGTTTGATCAAATAGCTCTTTAGGAAAGTCGGTGAAAACTTTTGGGCCTCGAGTTGTCCAAGAAAATATTTCAAACCAAGCGATATAAAAATGAAGCGCGGCAATAACGGCAATTAATATTAATGCGAATATTCTCATGTTTTTCTCATTTTAGTAGTCTCGTTTACAGTTAGATAATGGCAACTGTAATAGGGTTGATCAGATGGTTAAAACTAATTCTAAATGGGATGAAAATTATGCTTAACTTATTGACTTGGAACCATAGTCGCTTGTTAATTATCTTGGTTGTTTTTTTGAATATCATAGTAGTAAGAAAAAAAGATTATTGGTGCAAAAATAACTACGACCCAATCTGTATAAAGGGCCGCACGGCTGCCTGAGAAACTGTTTAACACATTACCGCCGTGACCTTCCGTGACCTTATAGCTGCTGAATTGAGATCAAAAATAAAATTGGTAAATAATATTTAGTTCTCTTAAGCATAAAAATAGCTAACACTAGGTTAATACAAAACAGAACTAAATGCCTAATGGCAGGATATTCAGGGCGTAAATCAGGAACAAAATATTCTTAGAGATGGTGGAACGCAGCACCGACAAAAAGTAAGGCAAAAAATATATACAGAAATTTTAAGAAGATATCCTTATTCATTCCGTATAGTTAACAGCTTATTAGGGGGCGTACTCGGTTTGTCTGAGTGGCTCTCAGCTGGTTGAATCTGTAAATCATTGGGTTACATCCCCTATAGATGTTGTGTCAGATATCTTAGCATTTTAAAGCGAGCGCATTTTTATTCGTTTTATCGGAAAGTTAAATTCATACTGTGTAAAACACAGTTAATGAATATGTTTAAATGAGTGTTCAAAGTTCGTTTTCAAATCGTATCCGCTACATTATGAGGCTTATGTAGTTATTCGATTAGAGCCTAGAAACCGAATCGTTATTGGATTCGAAATTAAGTTGGGTCAGAGTCGACTTTTTATTTTTCATCACGGTAAACTCTTAATTGTTTCCTGAACCAATTCTGGTAGTTCTACTTCTCTAAAAGTAGTATTCGCTTCGATGCTTTCTCTGGACTCACCGAGTTTTACTATCACCATATCGTGGTCAGGAACAACCAAGATATATTGGCCCAGGTGTCCACTGAACCAGTAATAGCTAGGTTGGCTGTCGACGCTTAGCCAGGTTGAATAGCCATAATGAGGTTGACCATCAGGTAGGATCATTCTGTTGATATGGTTTTGCGGAATCAATTGCTTGCCATTCCACTGACCCAGATGGAGCATTAGCTGACCAAGTTTTGCGAAGTTGCGTGCATTGGTGTTTAAACAACAATAAGCGAGTTCGGTGCCTTGCTCATCGGTGTGCCAGAGAGCGTCGTCATTCATTCCCAATGGCTGCCATAGTTTTTCAGTTAGATAGCCGCTTAACGTTTGTTCAGGGTTATTTTTGCGCACGGCACGCATCAGAGCAATAGCCAATAATTGGGTCGATGCGCTAGAATATTCCCAATAGCTACCAGGTTCGGCACTAAATGATCCTTCGAGTAAAAAATTCTCAACATCTGAACCATAGTAAAGCTCTACGGTTGGGCTGAATGGTGTGTAATATTCTTCGGTCCATTCGTAGCCAGAGTTCATCAATGATAGATGGGCCAGCGTGGCTTCGCGGGCCAAAGAGTCGGATTTGAATTCTGGTATAAAATCAGTCAGATTTTGATCAAAACTTTGAATATGCCCCTCGTCAATAGCGATTCCGACCAATAGCGACGTTACCGTTTTTGCCATCGAAAAAGAGTTAGTTTTACTTCGATTGGTGTACCCCTTGAAATAATGTTCGGCCAGTACCTGCCCATCTTTTATAACGAGATAGGCAATAGCATTATTACGTTCGAGATTATTGGTCAAAGAGTCTGATAAAGGTGCCGTATTATATTGTTGGTGCTTCGGCCAAATTTGTGTCGACCCTGCGTTGATTGGTCGAGTCTTAAATACGTTGTGATCATTGACGTTGGCGGTGACTTCACCAGCTAAATACGTTCTTTGAACAGAGGTGATCAGAAACCTATTGCCGGTTACATAGGCGAGCATGAGTGCTATAACGAAGAATAGAAACAGGCCTAACAAGATTTTTTTTAACATCGCGGCAGATTATTCAAACATTGGTTCTATGCATGGAATATACCTATTATTTATAACGGTAATTGGTATTTATTAATAGGTTGGCGCAGCACAAAGCTGCTGTGTACGCCCCTGACACCTTCTAATTTGGTCAAGCGGCGCAACAGAAATTCTTCGTAGTGTCGCATATCTCGAACCAATACCTTGATAAGAAAATCTGAATCTTGACCAGTCACTACGTAGCATTCCATCACCTCTGGCAGCGCTGCTGCCGCGGTTTCAAATTTATCAAAACGATCGGCCGTGTGTTGATCCATAGAAATGCTGATCATAGCGGTTAAATCCAAGCCTAATAATTCGTGGTCTAACACGGTGACGTGCTGTTTAATAACGCCAGCATCTTCCAGTTGTTTAACGCGCCGCGCGCACGGTGTAGGCGACAGATTAACGCGTTCGGCGAGCTCCAAATTGCTAATCCGAGCATTGTTCTGAAGATGGTGCAGTATCTGTTTGTCGGTTTTATCCAGTTGCATTTATTTCTACCAATTAGACGATTAAATAGATTTATAAGCTATAATTAATCTATATATTAGATAATAACTCTAATATAGATTAATTTAGCGCAGATTTTAGTGATTTTCTTGATCTTTCTGAGGCTATACTGACGTGAATTAACAATCACTCAAAATAGTTATGACCCAGTTCGATCACAGTAAGTACACACCCATGGCACCGTTCGATAAGCCTAATCGTCGTTGGCCTGATCGCGTTATAGAGCAGGCGCCCCTGTGGTGCAGCGTTGATTTGCGCGATGGCAACCAAGCCTTGATTGACCCCATGACGCCGCCACAAAAGCTTGAAATGTTTGAGATGTTGGTTGATGTCGGTTTTAAGCAAATTGAAGTAGGGTTTCCGGCGGCTTCACAAACTGATTTTGATTTTGTGCGCAAATTGATTACTGAAAATCGTATCCCTGATGACGTGACTATTCAGGTTTTAACGCAAGCTCGTAAAAAGCTGATCGAACGCACATATGAATCATTGGTTGATGCAAAAAGGGCTATAGTGCACGTCTATAACTCCACCTCCACGGTCCAGCGAGAGCTGGTGTTTAAGTTGTCCAAAGAGGAAATTAAGCAAATAGCAGTCGATGGCGCAACTTGGGTGAAAGAATGCGCGGCTAAGCAGCCCACAACTGAATGGCAGTTTCAGTATTCCCCAGAAAGTTTTACTGGTACAGAAACAGACTATGCTGTGGAAGTTTGTGATGCCGTTGCTGCTGTTTGGCAACCAACGCCAGACAATAAAATAATTTTTAATTTACCAGCAACGGTAGAAGTCGCCACACCCAATATTTACGCAGATCAGATTGAGTGGTTCTGCGATCATATTCAGAATCGTGATTCTATAATTGTGAGTCTGCATACGCATAATGACCGAGGTTGCGGTGTTGCCGCATCCGAGTTAGGAGTGTTGGCCGGTGCTGAGCGTGTTGAGGGCACTTTGTTAGGGAATGGCGAGCGTACGGGTAATATGGACATAGCCACTATGGCTATGAATCTCTACAGCCGCGGAGTTAATCCCGAGTTGAATTTTTCTCGAATGGATAATGTGATCAGTGTGGTAGAAAAATGTACTCAATTAAAGGTGCATCCGCGCCATCCTTATGCGGGTGAATTAGTCTTTGCGGCATTCTCGGGCAGCCATCAAGATGCTATCAATAAATGCTTAGCTTTATACGAGCAGGGCAAAACTTGGGAGGTGGCGTATTTGCCCATAGACCCGCGTGATCTTGGGCGCAACTATCAAGAAGTTATTCGAATTAACTCGCAATCCGGTAAGGGCGGCGTGGCTTATGTACTTGAGCAAGAGCATGGCATAAAAATGCCGCGATGGTTACAAGTCGATTTTAGTCCAATAGTGCAACAAGAAGCGGAAACTACCGAGGCTGAAGTCAGTGGTGATCAAATTTATGATCTGTTTAATAAGACCTATCTCAAGGTGGGTCACGAGATGGTTCTTAAAAGCTATCAAGTAAACCGCCAAGATGGTGTTGATGCGATGTCAGCGGTTCTCCTAAATGATGGAGTAGAACACAGCATTCAAGGCGAAGGTAGGGGCGTGCTAGAAGCATTTGTCGCGGGTATGAGCCAACATATCGGTGAATCTTTTGTGATCGTCGATTATAACGAGCACACTTTGGGTAGTGACGAAGGTTCTGAAGCCATGGCCTATGTGCAAATTAGCATTGATCAACAACGCGTTTGCGGTGCGGGTAAGAGTCGCGATATTTTAGGTGCTACTTTGAATGCAGTATTAAATGCAGTAGCGCGCAGCAATTGCGGTTCAATAGTTCAAGCCACGCAGGCAAATGCGATGGTAAGTTAGTAAACAACATTGCATTGTTGATAGTCTCGAGCGAATGTTGCGAGTGGAGAGATCTCGACGTTGATTCTCCAGGAGATCTTTCGGCTACGCTCGAGATGACGCAATAATGATTGGATTGAGAAGTAACTGCTAAGACTCATTAACTGGCTATACTTGTTTTTCTCAATACTTATTTTCCCAGTACTTATTTTTCCCAGAATTTGGCATTCTTAATACCAAGTTTAATTGGGTCGAAACTAAATTCTTTTGAGCCGCTTTTAAGTTGCGCTTCATAGTCTTTTAACGCTTTCATTGCTGGCTTGCCCATAAAGTAGATAATCAAAATACCGACAATATTTACCCACGCCATAATGCCGAGGCCGATGTCTCCCATCGCCCAAACTAGGCCACTTTCTTTTATCGAACCGTAAAATACCGCAACTAACAGCATCACTTTTAAAGTGAACATTGCACCTGGTAGTTTTATCGTACGGCGAATATAGGCCACGTTACTTTCTGAAATATAATAGTAAGCCATCAAGGTTGTGAAGGAGAAAAAGAATAAGGCCACTGCAACAAAGGGATTACCAATACCGGGCATAACACTTTCGATAGCCATTTGAGTAAATGCCGGTCCTTCTGGTGATACCGTGGCGGCAATGTTTTGAATTGAAAAGCCTGCTTCTGGCGTGCCAACATTAAACATGCCGGTAATTAAAATCATAAACGCGGTCGCCGTACAAACAAATAGTGTATCAACGTAGATCGAGAAGGACTGCACCAAACCTTGTTGTGCTGGGTGGTCACACTCCGCCGCCGCCGCCGCATGAGGAGCCGTACCTTGGCCTGCTTCGTTTGAGTAAACACCTCGTTTTACTCCCAATCCTATTGCAGCTCCAAAGCCAGCCATTGGAGTGAAAGCGTCGCCGATAATTAAGCCGATAATGCGCGGTAATTCAGAAATATTCAGAACGATTATCGCTACTGCGATAATGATGTAGGCCAATGCCATAAAAGGTACAACTACTTGAGCAAAGTTAGCAATACGCTTAACACCGCCAAAAATGATAAAGCCCAGTAAAAGAATAATAATCACACCGGTGATTATTTTAGTAGAGCTAAAAACCCCCATCGCGGTTTCGACAGCAGTACCGCTACCCAATGTTTGTACCACCGCATTACCAATCGCGTTGGATTGAACCGTTGGCAATAGCAAACCACAAGCGATAATGGTAGCGATTGCAAATATCCAGGCGTACCACTTTTGCCCCATGGCTTTTTCAATATAGTACGCTGGGCCACCACGATACTCTTTAGTATCTTCGTCTTCTTCTTTATAGATTTGCGCTAGTGCTGATTCGATGTAGGCGGTCGCTGCGCCGAACACAGCCACCATCCACATCCAGAATACCGCGCCAGGGCCACCAAGGCCGATAGCCGTCGCTACCCCTGCAATGTTGCCGGTGCCGACGCGGCCAGATAGTGACACGGTTAATGCTTGGAATGAAGAGATGCCTTGAGAGGAACTCTTATTGGCACGCAATAAGCGAATCATTTCGGAGAACAATCGAACTTGTACAAAGCGGGTTTGTATGGTGTAAAACAAACCAGCGAGTAAACAAAGAATGGCGAGCACGGGCAGGGTAGTGAGACCCCATGTGCCCCAGACGATATTGTTAATAAAGTTGACGGCGTTTTCCATAATGATTTAGGTAGTTATTTAGATAGTTGTTATAGAAGTTGGTGAATTGACTATATCGGATTTCGACATTGATTCCGAATTTCAAAATCAATTTGTTGAAGGCAAAAAGTTGTAGACAAAAGTGGTAAGTAAAACCTGATTAATAGAAACTGCAGGCAAAAAATAACCGCAGACAAAGCTGCGGTTATTTTTAATAACTAAAGCGAAGCTAGCTACTAGAAATCATAGTTAGCACGCAGGTAGTAAGAACCACCAGTGAAACCGAATGGTGCTGTCGCAGGGAAAAGTGATCCGGCGACACCGGCAAATTCGTTTTCATCTGGAAGAGTATCAAACAAGTTTTGTACACCAGCAATGATGTTAAATCGTTCATTAACGGTATAACCGAATTCTACGTCAAAGGTAATTTCACCGCTTGGTTCGAGGGGAAGGCCGCCAGAATCCAAGTGAGCTTCGAAGTAATCGTCATGAAAATTGGCTCTAGCCAGTACACGCCAGTTATCTTCAGCGTGACGAAAACTCAAATTGCCCTTAATATTAGGCAGGTTTTCTTCCAACTGCCGTATGCGAGTATCACTTAAACCTCCAGGATTACTGACTTCAGTGTCAGTCCAGTTCGCACTCAAAGCAAACGTAGTCGAACCGCTACCTAAATCAACTGGCACGGAAACGACTAAGTCAATGCCTTGAGTTTCAGTATCGAAATCATTCGCAAAAAACTGGAACGAGGTCAAATCTTCGGAACCAATGAAGTCCGCAGGGTTAAGCAAACCAGCATTTCCTAAGGCATTCAAGACCTGACTAGTTTGAGCGCCCGCAGGCAATACAACGTTATTTTGAGCGGCGACGCCACTCAATAAACCAATAAAGTCTTGCGTGTCAGTTAGAGCGATACGGTCATCCACTTCGATATTAAAGTAATCAACAGTAACGCTAGCGCTACCAATTTGGAATGCTGCACCTAAAGTAATATTAGTGGCATCTTCCGGGCCTAATTCAAAAGGGCTGCCTAGTTGCTCGTTCACGAACTGACCAGCCGCACTATTCAAAGGCAATACACCTTGGTCAACCAACACACCGCCAGTAAAAGCTGTAGTAACGTTAGTTACATTTGCTTGTCCTGTGGTTGGTGCGTGGAAACCTGTCGAAATTGTTGCGCGAAGAGTCGCTATATCACTCACTCTGTACAATCCACCCAACTTAAATTCCGTTGTATCACCGAACGTATTGAAATCCTCATATCGAACCGCTCCTTGCAATGTAAGGGCATCGGTAACATCAGCTTCTAACTCAAGATAAACCGCAGTATTGTCTTGGCTTTCATCGATCGGAACACTAAAGCCGCCGAAACCATTTGAACTTGATGCAAAGCCTTGGCCTGTCGGAAAGGCTGAT
>CAZJWW010000044.1:12373-17790 GCA_964549895.1 uncultured Gammaproteobacteria bacterium | reverse complement strand
GTGGCCGATGAAGTGAAATTCAAAGTGGCCGAAAAAGAGCAAGTCATTAATCAGCTCAAAGATCAATTAAGTGAAGCGCAACGAAAAGCCGATCAAGGCTCAATGCAAATCCAAGGTGAAGTGCAAGAACTTGCTATTGAAGATTGGCTGCGTGCGAATTTCCCGTTAGATACCATTAGTGAAATCAAAAAAGGGGTATCGGGTGCCGATACCCTACAAGTGGTCAATACCCATTCTCGTGCTGACTGCGGCACCATTTATTACGAAAGTAAACGCACTAAAGCATTCAGCCCTGCTTGGATCGCCAAGTTTAAAACCGATATTCAAGAAAAAGGCGCCGATATGGGTGTGTTAGTGACCCAGATCATGCCCGACTCAATGGAATCCTTAGGACAAATTGATGGCGTGTGGGTGTGTACCTTTGACGAATTTAAAAATTTAAGCCAAATACTGCGCGAATCTCTGATTCAGCTCGATCAAGCACTGCTGACTCAGGATAATAAAGGCGACAAAATGGGGATGCTTTACGACTACCTCACCGGTAACGAATTTCGCATGCAAATTGAGGCCATCGTGGAAGGCTTTACGCAGTTGAAATCTGACCTTGAGAGCGAAAAGCGGTCCATGCAAGGAATATGGAAAAAACGCGAAAAACAGATAGAGCGGGTGCTGCTCAATACTAATTTTATGTACAGCTCTGTCAAAGGTATCGCTGGGAATGCTATACAAAATGTCTCGCTATTAGAACTAAACCAAGACGAAAACGATAATTGACACATTATTTAGCGTAGTTTTGTAGCTATTTTCATCGTCTGTTGACATACTTTTGCGATCTCGTAGTAAGTGTTTACTGATGCGAGTCACAATAAGTGTGCTTTTCAAGCGCATTTGTCAAGACCGAATCGGGGTGTAGATAATCGCTATTTGCTCAAATTTCTTTAATAGAATTTTGGAAAGTCTAAGCTTACATTATGTGCTCCTCACTGATCCCATAAGGAGGAAAAAGTGAAACGATGTTCATTATTTTGTAACGGGTGGTGGTCACTCCTATGGATACTATTTCTATCAGGGCTGTTACTGCTGCTTTTATTGTTTTTTAAGTGGAGCGCTATCGAAAAAGACGTAGCCGCTAATACTCGAAGCAACCTCGATGCTGCAGGCATTTCTTGGGCGAAACCTAAGACCTATCATCGTGGCCGAGAGGTATTACTCGATGGCACAGCGCCCGATCAAGCGTCGGTGGACCAAGCGTTATCAATCGCTCGTGACGCAGAAGGCGTGAATTCGGCAACATTTGTCGGCGAGATTAAGCAAGTACCTTTAACACCCGCAAACTTATCCATTATTGAAAGAGGTGAAAAGATCACTCTCACGGGTACGGTGGCAGATCAGGCAACGATTGATTCTATGGTGGCGAGAGCAACTCAACGCTACGGGGCCGATAAGATTATCAATCAATTAAAGGTCCAAGAATCAACTCAAGCTCTACCTAACGTGAACGGCCTCTTCGGCATGTTAGACGGCTTGCAAAGTGGTTCTATTATGCGCGTTCGCAATGGCGAAATAACCTTACTGGGCGAAGTGAAAAGTAGTCAAATTAAAGAAAATATCGGTAACAATGTTGCCAAAGTATTTTCTGGACCAGTAAATAATCAGCTTACTGTTATAGCTGCGCCTGTTGTAGCGCCACCCGTTCCGAAACCGACCAAACAAATAGCTTGTCAGGATTCAGTGAACGAATTGCTAAGTGACAGCAAAATCAATTTTCGAACAAGCCGCGCCGCCATTAAAGCGGACAGTCATCCGTTGCTAAAAAGTATTGCTGAGGTTGCAAAGAGCTGCCCTAATGCACGCTTTGAAGTAGCTGGGCACACCGATTCCACGGGTTCCTTAGAACTTAATAATCAACTTAGTAAACAACGGGCTCAGGCAGTAGTGGATCATCTGATTGGCTTAGGCCTGCAGGCAACACAATTTAATGCGGCCGGATATGGTCCAAGCCAACCGGTTGGTGATAATGCAACGTCCACAGGACGTGCCCAAAACCGACGCATCGAGTTCAAACTCATTAACTAATTAGACTTTTTTAGGAGAATCATTATGTGGTATTTATTTTTTCAAATATGGGTTTGGCTAATAGTCGCCTTTGTTCTCGGCTGGATTGCGCATTGGTTTTTTTGTTGTCGTGGTAAAAGCGAAGAAGATGCGGTACAATCGTCAGCTATGGGTGTCGGAGCGGCGAGTACTCCAGCAACTGGTTTAACATCTAATTTATCAGCACCGGAACCAGATGAGCCAGAAGAACCAGAAGTTATGGATTCTTGGAAACCGCAAGGTTTTGCGAGCCCCCCGAGTGATGTTGACGATTTAAAACGAATTAAAGGCGTAGGTTCAGTTATTGAAGAAACGCTAAACGGATTAGGCATATATCAACTTCAACAGATCGCCAATTGGAGCCATGACAATATTGCGTGGGTCGAAAATTTCATAGCGTTCCCTGGACGAATCAGTCGAGAAGACTGGATCAATCAAGCGCGGACCCTTGATAGTGGCGGTTCTACCGAATTTGCCAATCGTGTTGATAAGGGCGATATCGATTACGAATAATTTGTAATTCGGATGCTACAGAAGGCGGCTATGAATATAGTCGCCTTTATAAAACAGGAAAATAATTGGTAATACTATTGCTTACAAATTATCAGTTCAGTTAGTATTGCAGTGACATTGAGGTTACGTAGTAACCGTGGCCCCTACCCAACCCAATAACCCAACCACGGTTGTTGCGTAACTTCTTTGTCACTACATTCTATCTATGCGCGCGCTTTCGCTAGTTTTGTCCGTTCTGGACAGAGGCGGCAGATAATTACCATATCCCATTTATCTACGTTTGGCTCGCTGGGCCCTTTTTCGCTCGTTTTCTGGGCAGTTTGTTGGCTGCGGGATAGATAGAATGCGGCAGATTTTGGTCTTTCAAAGTTCTAATTTAGATAGCTACTTTTTGCTGTTAGGCTCAGTACTTATGCGGTCTCGCGCTTAGCAGTACCCTTCTGGATTATTCGATTGCCAGTTCCATTGATCTCTCATCATTTCGTCCAAGCCGTATTTGGCTTGCCAGCCTAGCTTTTCACTGCTCATACTAGGGTCTGCATAGCATTGAGCGATATCGCCTGGCCTTCTGGCTTGTATTTTATAGGGTATCTCTACGCCACTGGCTTGCTCAAACGCTTTAACCATTTCCAATACCGAGTACCCTTGTCCGGTACCGATATTGTAGGCCTGACAGGCATGTTTAGAATTTAGTGCCTGTAATGCTTTGATGTGCGCTTCGGCTAGATCAACGACATGAATATAGTCTCTGACACCGGTACCGTCAGGCGTATCATAATCATTTCCAAACACTGCTAACTGTTCAAGCTTACCAACACCCACTTGAGCGATAAACGGCATAAGATTATTCGGAATACCATTGGGGTCTTCCCCCATCAGTCCACTTTCGTGAGCAGCCACGGGATTAAAGTAACGCAATATAGAAGCTTGCCAACGATCATCGGCAACGCTCAAGTCTCGTAAAATATTTTCAACCATTAACTTTGATTGACCATATGGGTTAGTCGCCGTTAACGGAAAACTTTCAACAATAGGTACTGACGCCGGATCGCCGTAGACCGTTGCGGAGCTGCTGAATACCACACGAAAACATTTATGTTCGGCCATCGTTTTGAACAACTGCAATGATCCGTTTACATTATTTTGATAGTATCGCAGAGGTTCCGCCACCGATTCTCCCACCGCTTTCAAACCGGCAAAATGCACCACGGCATCAAAGTCGTGCTCAGCAAACATTTTGTTTAATGCTTTGGCATCTTGAATATCGCCTTCAATTAGCTCTGGACGAACCCCTGCTACCTGCTCAATACGATCCAAAACTAAAGCGGAACTATTTGAGAAATTATCGTAAATAACCGGGCAAATGCCCTGCTCAATTAAGCTGACTACGGTGTGGCTACCAATATAACCAGCGCCACCAGTGACAAGTATTTTTTTCATTGTATGTTTAACATCAGTAATGCCGAGGTAGCGATATGCTACCATCTACTCGGCGGGACTACAGTAATAATAATCACCTTCACACAACAATTATCAACGTTGATTTTTGCCTTTTTAAATAGATGCTCGACCTTTTAAAAACCAGACCGCTGCTCGTTTTGACGGTTATTGTTAGCAATATTCTATTGTCGGCATGGTGCTTATCTCAAGACCCCGTAATTAACAATGATGGGGTTACTTATATCGCCATTGCACGATTAATAATGGAAGGACAATGGCAACAGGCCTTAGACTACTATAGCTGGCCGTATTATCCCTTGCTGCTAGCATCTGTCTCAAAACTATTGTTTATTGATTTGGAGTCGGCCGCTCATGGCATGAATGTATTCTTCATTATCGTTCTGAGTTTTGGGTTTATCTGTGTCGTGGGCGAACTGGCAAAACATAAGAATCATCAAGATCTGAGCTATCAGAGAATTATATTAATTGCGGCCTTAGTCATAGTACTTTTTCCCAGCATTACTAAATACAGATCTTTCATTATTCGCGATTTCGCTTATTTAAGTTGCTACATTTGGTCACTGTATTTTATCTTTAAATATTGCGTTTCCAGTCAACTAAGACATCTCTTTAATTGGTTAGTGTTAGCAATTATGGGTTGTTTATTTCGTTTTGAAAGCATCGCTTTTGTACTAATGGCGCCCTATTTTTATTTTCTAGTCAGCAAGCCTAACGTTAAAATTCAGCGACCAGTTTTTATGCTGCTAATTAGTCTATTCGCCAGTTCCTGCATCGCATTATTTTGGTGGTACGCTAATGATAAATACGCGGCCACCATCGCTTACGCGCAAGGCAATGGCGAAAATATTAATAATCTATGGGATTTATTTTTTGCGAACACAGGTAGCGAAAATAATCGACCATTTACCTTCGGCGTTTTTGTCCAACTGAGTCTAAACAACATGGGTACCGTCGCTTATGAATTAGCTCGGCGAATGGCTGTGATATACCTAATATTCACCGTTGTTGCGTACGCAAGGAAGCTAGTGCTAGTGGACAGTGCACAGAAACAGGTTTGGCTGTGTTATGTCTTTATAAATTTGCTGATATTGTTGGGCTTCAGCTTCTTCAATAACTTTTTGGTTAGCCGCTATACCTTGGTGACTGCAATAACCTTGTTATTACTCAGCCCGTTTGCGATTAACCAATTGCTTAAGTATCTAACAACTCCCAGTACGCTAGTAAAAAAAGCCTCCCTTTTATTCTTAACCCTTATCTTATTAGGTATTTCCTTAGAACGTTTAAATATAGAAACAGATAAACTACCACGTAAAAATGCTGGTTTATGGCTAGCGGAAAATGTTGCACCG
>CAZJWW010000044.1:0-12363 GCA_964549895.1 uncultured Gammaproteobacteria bacterium | reverse complement strand
CGGATGCCAAAATATTCAGCACCGATAAAATTATCAATTATTATGCAGGCCGCAAAATCGAAGATACTGAGCGTACGCTGCATAATTATCAGAGCTTGAAAGATGCCTTTTTTAGAAAACAAATTAAATCCGAAGACTATATTGCTTTTGTTACCGATTTCTCACAGGAGAACCAACGAGTTATGTGGCAAACCCTGACTTACCATTTTGGCTCGCCGATTAAACAGATGAAAATCAATGATCAAGACTCCGTAATGATATATTCACATCACAGAAGCAACCTTAAAACGCTAAACCTTCGTTATTAGCATTCAACAACAGAACTAATTAGAGTTAACAGATTTTATCCGCATGTCATCTTCTGAAGTTCCATCATTGCTCTCTCGACGCAAACTCTTACAGATTGCAGGTGCGGGAACCGTGGCGGGTATTGCATACAGCTATTTTCGTGGTGTGCGTTATCCTACTATTAGCTTAGAGCCCCAAGCACCACCAAGTCACTTTAATTATGCGGCGCTTAACGCTCAGGTTTCGGACCTGATTGAGATTCCCACTCGCTTAATAGGCTCTGCGCCCAACTTAGCCTTTAGGGCATTTGCACCTGAGCCAGTATTGCAATTAAATGCGAGCGAAGCCCAAAGTATTACTTTGGCCGTGAACAATATTGCACCTGATGCCGAATTAATTATTGATGGTGATGTCTCTATTAGTGAAGTGACGCAAGGAATTAATCGTCAACTGACATTGAATTTTAAGCGTGACCAACAAGTGCGCTTAACATGGAAATTACCCACCTTGCACGATTATCTATTCGCTTCGATTGGTGATTCGGGTGGAGACATGGAGCTAGGGTGGTGTATCCAACGAGCTCACCAATTAGGTGCACGATTTCTTTTGCACCTAGGCGATTTTAATTATCAGCCGGGTGACTATGATAGCGCCATCAAGCAATTCTATAATTCGCCAATTCCATGTTACGTCGCAATCGGCAATCATGACTTTCATGAGTCAGGCTTAATCTACTCGCAATTTTTGCAAGAACTAGGGCCACTAAGCCACCATTTTAGTATTGGCAAAACTCGTTTTGCCAATATCGATACCGCCGCTAACACCTTGCCATATTCTGCGGGCAGTCGCGGTCGAATGTTTGCTGAGCTGATAAACGAAAACGAGCAATTTAATGACACGGTGGCCTTCACACACCGACCCCTACATGACCCAAATAACAACTCAGAAGGCAATTATAAAGGTCATGACATAGGCAGTGACGGAGAGCGAGATTGGCTAATCAATGCGCTACAACGCGCAAATGCTAAATCTCTATTGAGCGGACATATCCATATTTTTGATCGTAGCGAATTTCAAGGCATCGACAATATTATTGTTGGTCAAGGATTGGGGCATCAAGACTTATTGGTTAACGGTGATCATTCTAAAATGGCGATTGGTCAAGTAAATCAAGACGGCATAGTTAGCTATAACATTGCACCCCTTGCTATGCCCATGGAACTGCACTGTCACCCGCGAACGGATGTGGTCAAAAAGGAAGTTTTAAATGGACAGCATGCTGAATTAATTCGCTTTATCGAGCAGCAATGTAAAATCTAATTGGATGTAAAAAACCAGCCAAGAACCCAAATAACAACTATAATTACCTAAAACGCGCGATAAAGCGCGGACCTAAATTAAAACTGAACAGAATGTTTTGGAGATAGAGCAATGTCGTTTGATGATCGTGACGGATATATTTGGATGGATGGTGAATTTGTAGATTGGCGTGAGGCCAAGGTTCACGTATTAACCCACACGCTGCACTACGGCGTTGGTGTTTTCGAGGGCGTGCGCGCTTATAAAACTGATCAAGGCCCAGCTATTTTTCGATTGAAAAGACACACAGAACGCTTGTTACAATCGGCTAAGATAATGGGGATGAAAATACCGTTTTCGACTGAGCTTATAAATCAGGCGCAGACCGAAATCGTAAGCAAAAACGAATTACAATCAGCTTACCTACGACCAATGGCCTTCTACGGCTCGGAAGCGATGGGTTTGCATGCCAAAGGCTTAAAAGTGCATTTGAGCATTGCTGCTTGGGATTGGGGTGCCTATCTTGGTGATGACGCATTAGAACATGGTATTAGAGTTAAAACAGCTTCCTTTAACCGCCATCATATTAATAGCAATATGGCCAAGGCCAAAACCAACGGCCACTACACAAACTCAATTATGGCCTTACAAGAGGCTGAAAATGCGGGTTATGACGAAGCTCTCATGCTTGATACCTCGGGTTATGTAGCCGAAGGTAGTGGCGAAAATATATTTATCGTGCGACGTGGCAAGGTCTACACGCCATCATTAACTTCAGCCCTAGAAGGCATTACGCGTGATACAGTAGTAGAATTATTACAAAGTGATATGAATCTTGAGGTCGTCGAAAAGCAAATTACCCGTGATGAAATATACACGGCAGATGAAGCTTTTTTTACCGGTACAGCCGCTGAAGTAACGCCGATTAAATCACTTGACGATCGAGAAATTGGTGGCGGTACCGCTGGGCAAATCACCAAGGAAATTCAGCAACGTTACTTTGACGTGGTCAACGGCAAAAATAATGATCGACTCGATTGGTTAACTTTCATTTAGCGGTGCTTTTTTGCTCAGGCGTTTGTGCTCAGACCTTTGCTCTCTGACATCGGTACTCTGGCTATTACTTAACACGATAATTTGTCTGAAAATCTCAAGAAATACCTAGTCGTTGGCCCTTCATGGGTTGGCGATATGGTTATGGCTCAAAGCCTATTGATCGATATAAAAGCACGAACGCCAGAGGCTCAAATAGATGTTCTTGCGCCCGCCTGGTGTGCCGCACTAATAGATCGAATGCCGCAAGTCAGCATGCTACATTCTGCGGACTTTATGCATGGCAAACTGAGTTTGGGCGAACGGCTTAGATTGGGCAAACAGCTGCGGGCAAACGCTTATACCGATGCTATAGTGTTACCCAATTCATTTAAATCCGCCTTAGTGCCAGCGATTGCAAAAATCCCTACTCGTACCGGTTTTGTTGGAGAACAACGCTGGGGATTACTCAACGATATACGCCAATTGAATAAAACCTCTCTGGCGATGACCGTACAGCGCTTTGTTGCTTTGGGTCTCCCGCCAGAATCTGCACCACCCGACCCTCGCTGTATACCTGCACCATTACTAGAAGTAACTCCACAGCAAGTCTCTGTAGCGTTAGAAAAGAATGGTTTGAGCACCTCAAGGCCCGTTTTAGCATTGTGCCCTGGTGCCGAGTTTGGAGCCTCCAAGCAATGGCCAGATGAGCATTACGCGTTGCTAGCGCAGCATTATCTAGACTTAGGTTGGCAAGTCTGGCTATTGGGTTCAGTTAAAGATCTGCCAATCTGTACCACTATTAACAATCGCTGCGAACAGCAATGCCAAATATTGGCAGGTAAGACCAGTCTAACCGAAGCAATTGATCTGATTTCCTGCACTAAATTAGTTGTTAGCAATGATTCTGGTCTGATGCATATTGCTGCGGCACTGCAAATTCCCTTGGTGGCCATTTATGGCTCCACCGATCCGAGCCACACACCACCACTTAGTAATAATCACGCCATAGCGCGGTTAAATTTAGATTGTAGCCCTTGTTTTGAAAGAGAATGTCCACTACAACATCTAAATTGTTTGCGTCAGTTAATGCCAGCCCAAGTAATAGAATTAGCCGAAGGCCAATTAGTAGAATCAGTATGAGAATTTTAGTCGTCAAACTTACGTCTATGGGCGATGTGTTGCACCTGATGCCGGCGCTCACTGATCTATGCAAAACACAATCCAATGTCATTATCGATTGGATGGTCGAAGATAGCTTTGCTGATATTCCATCTTGGCACCCAAATGTGGAACGTGTCGTCGCCGTTTCTACCCGACGGTGGCGTCGCTTTGGTTGGGCCAGCATCAGCGAGTTTTTTAAGTTTGTTACGAAGCTACGCAGCGTGCGCTACGATGCAGTCGTCGATGCCCAAGGATTAATGAAGAGCGCCGTTTTCTCGCGTTTAGCAAAACGCAACAAAGGTGGGTACTGCGCTGGTTTTAGTGGCGATTCAATCAAGGAATCACCCGCCGCGTGGCTGTACAATAAAAAAATACCTGTTGCGCGCGATCAACATGCAATCAAACGTCTTAGGCAACTATTGGCAGTATGTTTTAACTATTCTTATAATGACGAGAGTTTAGATTATGGATTCGACGTCAAAAAATCAGCGCAACCGAGCAAACCGAGCATTATGCTTC
This sequence comes from uncultured Gammaproteobacteria bacterium, assembly GCA_964549895.1. Lineage (GTDB taxonomy): Bacteria > Pseudomonadota > Gammaproteobacteria > Arenicellales > Arenicellaceae > Arenicella. The sequence continues at coordinate 8,061 of CAZJWW010000044.1, read as the reverse complement.
TTCATGGCACCACATGGTCGAGCAAGCACCTTCCTGACGCCCTTTGGCGAAAACTCGCCGATGTAATTACCGATGACGGTTATAAAGTAAAACTTTGCTGGGGAAACGAGCGAGAACGTCAGCGTGCTGAATGGATTGCCGAAGAGCGACCCAGCGTCACCGTACTGGATAACTCCACGCTCGATACTCTAGCGAAAGAGTTGGCGCGAACCAGCGGTGCAATTGCAGTTGATACGGGGCTAGGACATATGGCCGCGGCCTTAGCAGTGCCCTGTGTTTCGGTCTATGGCTCAACTAATGCTGCGTTAACGGGCACCATGGGCGAAAACCAGTCACACATGCAAAGTGGCTACCCTTGTTCACCGTGTTTGCTCAAAAAATGCGACAAACTCACGGCACAAGTCACCTTACCGCCTTGTTATCAACAGTTCGATGCTGCCACCATATGGCAAACTTTGCATACACAAATCGTCTAGTAAGAGTATAATTTGTTGTACCAAGGTATTTTTACTTGGGTAAAAGTTAGTTAGTCGGTCAATTAATTGGAAATTTAAAATGCATTTCGCGTTCTGTTTATATAAACACTTTCCCTACAGCGGCTTGTCTTTAGACATGCTGCGGATAGCGAATGAATGCACCCAACGCGGACATCAGGCAACCGTTTTTACGGGCAGTTGGCAGGGTGATGTCCCGGATGGCGTTAATGTAGTCATTATTAAACATTTTGGTTTAACTAACCACACACGCGCACATTCGTTCCACCGTAAGCTCCAGCGTCAACTGGTAAAACATGATTTTGATGTGACCGTAGCGTTTAATAAGATCCCTGGAATGGACATCTATTATTGTGGTGATTATTGTTATGTGGGCCGTTCGTTTCTACGACACTCAATATTCTATCGTTTCACACCACGATTTTTATATTACTCAAATTTTGAACGAGGGGTATTTGAAGCTTCATCAAAAGCCAATGTCTTGTCTTTGTCTGATCGAGAAAAATCTATTTATCAGCAATATTATTTAACTCAAGATTCACGCTTTTTGTGTTTGCCACCTACATTGGAGAAAGCCCGTTGGGCCAACCTAGAAAATCTGCCGGACCGCCAAACTCTGCGTACGTCTTTAGGCATTCAGGAAAACGAAAACTTAGTTTTATTAATTGGCTCAGGTTTTGCTACTAAAGGTCTAGACCGAGCTATTGTTGCCATTGCCGCTTTACCCGAAGATCTGCTCGAAAAAACCAAATTGATGGTCGTTGGCCAAGATAAAATTCAACCGTTTCAACGGTTGGCAAAGCGTTTGGGCGTGGCTGAGAGAGTACATTTTTTAGGTGGACGCAAGGATGTACCCGCGCTGATGAAGGCAGGCGATATGTTGTTACACCCAGCCTATGCTGAAACGACAGGTGGTGTACTGCTTGAAGCCATTGTGTCCGGCTTACCGGTGCTTGCAACCCCCGTTTGCGGCTACGCGCCACATATTAAAACCGCTGATGCTGGTCACATTCTAAGAAAACGTTTTTCTCAACAAGAACTCAATGAGAAGCTGCATGAAATGCTGCTGTCCGATGAAAAACAGCTTTGGAGTAATAACGGTGTGGAGTATGGTAAAAACCCCAGTCTCTACGTCATGCCACAGCGCGCTGTTGACTTTATAGAACAGACGTCGGCACAAAAGAACTTTTATGCCGAAGCAAAAAGCCGCGGCAAGCCGGAAGAATCTCTGTACATTAATAATGAACTTCGTCAGGCACTAGAGGGAGAAGATTCATTTTATGAAATGATGAACATTGAGGGCAAAGTGTATCGTGAAGCTTTAGGCCGACGCACCTTGCGCTTTACCCGCGGTGACAAAGACTATTTCTTAAAAATGCATACAGGTGTTGGTTGGGCCGAGATTGTAAAAAATATTAGTTATTTACGCGCGCCAGTAGTGGGGGCACTCAATGAATGGCACGGTGTACATCGTTTAAATGACTTAGAAATTGATACCATGACTGTCGCAGCCTATGGAATCCGGGGGCGCAATCCAGCCACCAAGCATTCGTTTATTGTCACAGAAGCCCTACCCACCGAAACCAGCCTGGAAGATTTTTGCGAACAATGGAAAGAAAATCCACCAAGTACCGTTAAAGAAATTCGCCTAAAGCGTTGGATCATGAATAAAGTTATTGAGACTGCTAGGGTAATTCATGAGAATGGCGCCAATCATCGTGACTTTTATTTATGCCACTTTTTGCTAGATGAACAATTTGATAATGATGATCAGGTTTCTGAGAATAGCAAATTGTTTTTGATCGACTTGCATCGAATTCAAATGCGTCGAAAAACGCCCGAGCGTTGGGCGGTAAAAGATATTGCGGGACTGTACTACTCCAGTAAAGACATTGGCCTTACTAAACGCGATCTATTGCGTTGCATTAAAATGTACCGCGGTAAACCATTGCGCGAAATTTTAACTAAAGAATCAGCGTTTTGGAACAAGGTAGAGAGCCGTGGTAATAAACTTTACGAGTCAGAAAAACGTAAAGCATTGGCTCTGGAAAAGTTACGCCGTCAGCGCCAGCAAGATCGATTAACAACTGACAAAGTAAAACCGAATCAAGCACAAACCATTATTGGTAAATAATGATTGATCCTCTAGCGGTACACAATCTTTTTTGAAGCGTAAACTCAGTCGCTATTGTTCAACGTCGTTGATACCCTGCAAACGTCCCAGCATCCCGCTCAATAAAACAGCATGAGCCATCATTGGATAGATCAAAATATCACCAAAAAAAGTAGTTGGCGCTGCCAGTTTTGGCAAGCAACAGCCCAGGCAGCTACATTAGTCGCCGAACCCCATTTTCTCAAGGAAGCAATAACATCTTCTAGCACCCATTTTAAGCACGACCAAACCACCAGCGTATCGCTGTTAGAGCTCGGTGCAGAGAAGGTGGTGTTAAAACGTTACAACCCGCGCAGCCAAGGTCATAAAATCAAACGCGCGTTTCGACAGTCTAGAGCCCGTCGTTGTTGGAATATGAGTTACAAATTCGCTGACGCGGGCCTCCATGTGGCTGCTCCGCTACTGATGCTTGAGTGTCGTTTCGGCCCGATTCGCACTACGGCCTATTTTGCTAATGAATACCTGCAGGGTGAAGAGTTGCTAAGCTCTTTACCCACTATGAGCGCAGCTGAGCAATCCGCGGTTGTAGCGGCCATTGCTAAAGCATTTGATCAAATGAATAAATATAAATTGACCCACGGTGATATGAAAGCCAGTAATTTAATATGGGACAAAGGAAAACTATTTTTTATTGACCTAGATGCCGCAACTCGCCATCAAACCACTTGGTCATGGCGCATGGCGCATAGAAAAGATAAGAAACGTTTTTTAAAAAACTGGCGAGAACACCCTAAGTTGTTAGCCCTATTTAATGAGCTCTAATATAAGAAATCAAGCCTCAAGAAACGCTTTCAATTCTTCTTGATCACGCATGGCATCGGCATAACCTAAATCGATCAACTCCTGACAAAATGGACTAGTAAACATTAGGTAGCTGATGAAACGGCGGCTATTTCCCTTGCTCATACCCAAAAATTTAAGCGCTATCCTAAACGCCTTAGGTAAATCCTTATAGTGCGCCATAGCAAGAGTAGCTATGTCTTTCGATGGACTTACGACTCGGTATTCAATGACTTTGAGTCGATCTTCATTACCTTCCTCTGGGCTGCTTTTAAGAGTGCGGTTCATACGATCCATACGCTCTAGATCCGAGTACAAGCTATTCAAGAATAGAGTGTCCATCACATAGCCAGATATTTGCCCGAGCGAGGGTGGTTTTGTATCAGTTTGCTTCAAGTCCCGGAGTTTTTTCTCCATGCGCAAGCCGATAATGAGCACCTTTTCAGCTCCTAAATGTAGGGCTGGACTAATGGGCGATATTTGTCGCATCGAACCATCTCCAAAATTCTCTTCGCCTATTTTTACCGACGGAAATACTACTGGAATCGCAGAAGACGCCATTAAATGATCGATACTCATTTTCTCACGACGCCCTTCCCTATGAGTACGTAACCAATCACCGATGGAGGGATGCCCATCGTAAAAGGTAGTTGATTCACCAGAAGTATAGCTGCAAGCCGTAAGACAATATGCATGCAAATCTCCATTAGCGATCGACGTATCTATCTTAGAGAAACTAATGTGTTCGTTGAGTAGATCTCGCAGCGGACAATTATCAAGCAGTGAAGATGGTCCAGTATATCGATTACCTAAACCCAAATTGGACCATGCCCAACCCAGTATGCGTTTAAATAAACTTTTAGCATCGGCATGAAATACGTGCGAAAGCTCAAAATTACTCCAAACTGCTATGATTTTCGCCACGCCCGTTCTAAAGCAAGAGGCGTTTGAAGCTAATGCAACGGTATTTATAGATCCGGCAGAAGTCCCACAGATAATTGGGAAAGGATTTTTTTCTTCTTCGGGCAATAACTCGGCAATCGCCTTTAAAACACCAACTTGATAGGCCGCACGTGCACCACCACCACCCAATAGCAAAGCGGTACGACTATTTTTGCCCAGTTGTCCCTTTTCTGATTTTTCTGTCATTTTTATGCATTAGATTAGTGTGATTTAATTAAGGAGCATTAGCCAACAGCGGGTATTTCTTGTCCTCGCCGGCCGCGCAAAGGAATTCTCGGGGTTTTGGTTGGTTCGTTTTTACGTTTTTCAAGTGCTACAACTTTCGCTGCTTCACGCTCTTCTGGGCTTGGCCCCACATTCACCTCTGGTACGTCTCGTTCTTCCTTGCGCAAGCGATTAGGATTGCCTTTCTCTCGACGGCTTCGTTCTTTTGCGGGACCTTTGCGATCGTTTCGAGCAGGAATTCCTCGCCCTCCTTTTTGACCACCACGACTTTCTTTCTTGCCACCTTTCTTGTCGGCAAACTTCTTACGATTAGATCGTAATTTTGACAAATCTGGTTTCTCCAGATCCTTCGCGATCAAATCGCTAATTTCACGCTCAACCGGAATAGCATGCCCTATAAACTCTTCAATATCGACAATGCTCATGGCGTAGGTTTCGCAGATCAAGCTAATAGCCGTACCACTGGCCCCCGCTCGAGCGGTACGCCCAATACGATGCACATAATCTTCAGCATCGGTTGGCAAATCAAAGTTAACCACGTAACTAACGTCTGGAATATGCAAACCGCGAGCCGCCACATCGGTGGCAACCAACACATTGATATGACCGTCTTTGAATTTCCCCAATAAAGCCTCTCGTTTCTTTTGAGGCACATCGCCAGACAAAACGGCATTTTTAATATTGTTAATTGTTAGCCACGCCTCTATTTTTTCAGCCATGTGCTTGGTATTAATAAACACCACACATTTGACATTGTCCATCTCGTTAAGCAATCCAATCAGGAGCGGTATTTTTTCCTCGTTAGACGGCATATACGCAATTTCTTCAATGCGATCTGCGGTCATCTTTGCTTCAACTTTGACAATTTCTGGCTCGCTCATATGCTCATAGGCAAGCTCCGCAACACGATGCGAGAGCGTTGCTGAGAACAACATATTCAAACGTTCTGTCGGCGGCGGCATATTTCGAAATAAATACCGAATATCAGCTATAAAACCCAAATCAAACATGCGGTCAGCTTCGTCTAAGATAATGACTTCAAGCGCGTCTAGGGCGAATACCCCTTGTTTAAAATAATCGATCACTCGGCCAGGAGTGCCAATAAGTATGTCCACCCCCGCTTCTATATGTTTACGTTGCTTATCATAGTCAGTGCCGCCATAGGCAATACCTAAGTTCAAACCTGTATGTTTTACTAATGGCTTGCCGTCTTCCATTATCTGAATAGCCAATTCGCGAGTTGGCGCTAGAACCAGCGCACGCACAGGGTTCTTTTTACTAGACTGTTTTTTCTCGCTATTGAGTAGTCTATGCAAACAAGCTATCAAAAAAGCCGCAGTTTTGCCGGTACCAGTCTGAGCTTGGCCGCTCACGTCCTTACCTTGCAATGCAATTGGCAATGCCATCGCTTGAATTGGAGTGCAATACTCGAACCCTGTCAGTTCAATGCCCTTTTGTACATCGGGGTGAATATTGAGCTCGGTAAACCGAGTGTCGCTTAAATGGGTATCAGTCATGAATAAAATCTAGATGGTTTGTTAAACTGTGGACGCTGCGCGAAAATAAAAACTACATGAGAGTGCGTCTGCATAAGAGCGTTCTTACGTACAAACTACGCTACAATTTAACTGCAAATTAATGCCGCTATAACCGCTCATTGCATTATAGCGCTTAGATATCTCGATCAATGTTAAATTTCTCGCCAGCCAATGAAGCCCCGACTAAAAAACACTTACAACTGACCTATTACTACTAAGCCAAGATACGGCACTACTATTTTAGTACTTGCAATATATAAAATAATCCGCACACTATACCCCAATTATCCAATAAAAAGGCGATTAACTTATGTCCCAAAATACCGTAGAAATTACTGACTCTAGCTTTGATTCAGATGTATTAAATGCAGACAAACCCGTGCTAGTAGACTACTGGGCTGAATGGTGTGGTCCATGCAAAATGTTAGCCCCTATTTTGGATGAAGTCGCAGCCGAATATGGCGACAAATTGACCGTCGCTAAATTAGATATCGACAGCAATCCAAATACACCCCCAAAATTTGGCATTCGTGGCATTCCTACATTGATGTTATTTAAAGAAGGTGATGTAGCCGCGACTAAGGTGGGCGCCATGTCAAAATCACAACTCACCGCCTTTATTGACGAAAATATTTAGCCATTAAGTTAGTCGTTAGTTTAACTCTCAAACTAGCGATAACAGCGATAACGGTAGTTCTATTTGCGGTGTTTACTTAGCGGTATTAGCGTAAAAGACATGCGCGGGCCTGCTATAACGATAACGGGCCGGACAATCGAATACTCATCTTCTTGATCAAACACTAGACAATTTCCGTCGGTAGTGTTACCTTTTTGTTATTGGCTCCGCATCCGTCGGGTCTCACGTCTTAACGATTTTCTCGTTCAAAACAAAAAACTCAGTATTCGCGTAGGAAAATGGCGAGCCCGTGTTTAAAATTAATTACCTAAAAGTCTAAAATCCTTATTTAGGGAACCTTCCATTTTATAGAATTTCAACTTTTAGAGCTTCTGACTAGTAATTTCAAACAAGAATTTTAAATAATAGTTTCAAACGTTTTGATTACTTAGTGTTCGCACTGATTTCTATCACCCAAATTGTATTAGCTACATAACCCCAATACCCATGCCTACATCTTTAACCGATCTTAAAAAGAAAACCGCCACCGAACTAACTGAAATAGGTCGTTCGATGGAATTAGACGGCCTCGGCCGCATGCGCAAGCAAGACCAAATTTTCACGATTCTGAAATCCATCGCCAAACGTGGCGAAGATATTGTCGGTGAAGGCGTGGTTGAGATACTGCAAGATGGCTTCGGCTTTTTGCGCTCAGCTGATAGTTCCTATCTGGCTGGCCCTGACGATATTTATGTTTCACCGAGCCAAATACGGCGCTTTAGTCTGCGTACCGGTGATACCGTATCTGGCTTTGTACGCCCGCCCAAAGACTCAGAGCGTTATTTTGCTTTACTTAAAGTAGAAACCATTAATGGCTCAACTCCTGAGGAAGCACGGAATAAGATTTTATTTGAAAATCTCACACCACTTCATCCGAATAAACGCATGGTTTTGGAGCAAGGTAATGGTACTTCTGAAGATTTAACTGGTCGCTTAATTGATTTAATTTCACCGCTGGGTAAAGGCCAACGTGGTTTGATTGTATCTTCTCCGAAAAGCGGTAAAACTGTGATGCTGCAACAAATTGCACAAGCAATTACTACCAACAATCCAGACGTGGAGCTGATGGTGTTGCTGATTGATGAACGACCGGAAGAGGTAACGGAGATGCAGCGCACTGTGCGCGGTGAAGTTATTTCGTCTACTTTTGATGAACCCGCGGCACGTCATGTACAAGTGGCTGAAATGGTAATCGAAAAAGCCAAACGCTTG
>CAZJWW010000043.1:0-17814 GCA_964549895.1 uncultured Gammaproteobacteria bacterium | reverse complement strand
CGTAACGATTTTCATGGTCATGGCCGAGTTAATATGGCTGCTGCTTTGGCCGCCGCCGGCAGCACTGGAGGCCTGAATGATCAAAGCTGTGCCTCACAACCTTTCGACTACAGTCCAGCCGTGAACTTTCCTGGTAACGATTTAGTATTGGGAGGTTTTTCTCCAATTCCATCCTCTTTTTGTCCAGCGGAAGGACCGCTAGTCGAAAATAATCCTTTCTGTTTTACGGTCGTTGCAGAAAATGATAACTCTGCTGTGGTCTGTTTGTAACCAAGATGTTTACAAAGTAGGATATTTACAAAATAAATGTCTGAAAAATGGTGCGCCTCTAAAATAAGAACCAGCCTATAAACTATAAAATGTCTGTCAAATAAGAGTAACCCTTCTCTGCGCTCTTTATCCCCGGCATAAAATTAGGGGTACGCGCTGAAAACTCATCGAAATTCCTTCAATCTAGAACCGTTTTACATTGCTAGCTTTTAATAGTGAATGTTTGTTGGCATGCTTTTATAATACGCCATCGAGTCAGTGACGGTGGAGAGTAAAAAAATGAAAAACAGTGCCCAGAACGTAGTTATTATTGGTGCTAGCCATGCCGCGGCTGAAGCAATTTCTACTTTGCGCAGGTCTGGCTGGGCAGGCTCCATCACCTTGGTGGGTGATGAAAAGGAACTGCCCTATCAACGCCCTCCGTTGTCTAAAGGTTATTACAAAGGAGAGTTGGCGACCGAGAAATTGGCTATTAAGAATGCCGAGTTTTATACAAAGGCCGATGTTGATCTGTATTTAGGTAGACGAGCTGAATCTATTAATCGAGATATGCAAACGATTGTGTTGGATGACGGAGATGACATTGAGTACAGCCACGTAATTCTCGCTACTGGTACTCGCGCCCGACATTTGCCCGTGGCAGGTGGGGATTTACCGAATATTAAATACCTTAGAACGCTCGCTGATGTTGATGATATCAAGAGCGCGCTTAAACCTAAGGCCAAATTGTTAATTGTGGGTGGTGGTTATATTGGCTTAGAGGTTGCCGCATCTGCCGTGAAGCAGGGCAATACTGTCACTGTGTTAGAAGCCATGGATAGGGTATTGGCGCGTGTTACCAGCCCAGTGATTTCTGAGTTCTACCAAAGTATGCATTCGCAAGAGGGAGTTGAGATTAGGCTGAGCACCGCACTCCAAAAATTCGAACAAGTCGGTGAAAAGACGTTTGCGTTGCTGGCCAATGGTGACAAGTTAGAATTTGATTGTGCGATTGTCGGCATTGGTGTGATACCCAATGTCGAGCTTGCTGAAGATGCAGGGCTAGATTGCGACAACGGTATTGTGGTCGATGAGTTTACCCGAACTGCCGATCCAAACATCTACGCGGTTGGAGATTGCAGCAACCACCCCAGTTTAATGTATCAGCGTCGGATTCGTTTAGAGTCCGTGCCAAACGCCGTGGCCCAAGCAAAAACTGCAGCGAATGCTATTTGCGGGGAAGATATGGCCTACAATCAACTGCCGTGGTTTTGGTCCGATCAATACGACGTAAAGCTACAAACAGCAGGTTTACTAGAAGGTTACGATGACTACAAAGTTGATGGTGATATAACGAGCCGCAAGTTTTCAGTCAGCTATTTTAAAGATGGCCAGCTAATTGCCTTAGATGCTTTAAATTCGCCCGCTGAGTTTATGAAATCGAAGAAGCTAATTAGCCAAGCGGCATCATAATTCCTTTTTTTAGCTCCACATCATAATAGTGAAATGACGCTCAACGTGACTCCAGACAACGCCTAACGGCAGTGCTACACATCTCAATCAGCATTGGGTCATCTCAATGGCAGTTTCCGTATTCTCACGGGTGTGCACCCAACCTAGGTAGGTAGTGCTTCTAGCCGCTAAAAACATGGGCAACATTCGCAATTGCGCATCGCTTAGATCCCGCTTGGAGCGATAACCGCTGATCAGAGCATCTTTGGCCACTGAATAGATGGATTCTTCTTGGATAAAATACAAAGCGGTTGCCAGCTTAAATAAATGACATCCGAAACCGGCATCATCAAAATCTATTACCTTCACTTCTCTGCTACTGCGCATAATGTTTTCTGGTACTAAAAGGCGTGCTTATATTTTTCGGGTTGTTTAGTTTAAGCACGGTGCTGTTTGTTCGTCATTTGCCCGACCACGGCGGTAGCCACACGCAAGGTGATGGGAATGCGGTAGAGATTAGCGCCACATTCAAAGCTTTAGCTGTGTTTGCCATGTTTGTCTATTTTCTTGCGCAAGGCGTGGTGTGGGCTTGCTTGTTTTTGATCGGCATCAATAGTAGCGTCGACGAACAGGGTGTTACCTACGATTTGACCGTGTCGCAATTTACCGGTGTCGCTGGGGCATTTTTGGCCGCCATTGTGGCTACGCGCTATGGGCGCGTTACACCGCTCAGCGCGGGAATCGCGGCCAGTATTGTCTCATTTGCATTTATGTTTGGGTCAATGACTATCATTCGCTATGCGGCGGCCGTTTGCTTGTTTAACTTTGCTTGGAATATGACTCATCCTTACTTATTAGCAGCTATGGCCAGTTTCGATCTTACAGGTAAGGTAGTCGTTTATGCGGTCGCAGCGCAGATAATTTGCTTAGCGATTGGTCCTGCTTTGGCTGCCAGTGTACTAGGGGATGATGACTATGCCATTATTATTCAACTTGGCATGCCATTGTTTGCGATAGCGTTAATAATTATTTTGGTACCAGTCATCCGCTCGAAGAAAGTTTCTTAGCTGTCTTAGTTGTTACTATTTGAATCCTTGACCGATTGCATTGATACATAGGTCGAGGTGCTGGAGACACCCGGTAAGGTGGATATTGATTCCGCCAGCACTTTTCTATAAGAGGCCACATCTGATGTGCGTACTTTTATTAGATAGTCAAATGAACCGGCAATCATATGGCACTCTTCTATTTCAGGCATCGACGAGACCGCCTCATTAAACGCACTGAGTATTTCTTCGCGAGTACTCGACATTTTGGCTTCCACAAAAGCAACCTGTTCTAGGTCGAGTTTTGCGTAATTTACTTGCGCCCTGAAGCCGAGGATATAGCCTTCCTCTCGCAGGCGTTTTAAGCGCGCCTGACACGGAGATTTGGATATTCCAATACGTCTCGCTAACGCCGTTACTGGAAGCCGCCCATCTTGCATAAGCAACTCAATTATTTTTAAGTCGTACGAGTCTAACTGATTAGTATTTTTCATATCAGAATAATAATAGACTTAAAAATAAGATAAATTAAGTATTTTAGACTGCATAAATGACAATTTAAGGAAAAGTAGATTATTTTGGTGATGTAAAGTGGTTCTTATCAGACATTAAATTCCTTGAATATGACAAACTCTAATATTGCTTCGCTGAGGCACAGACTACGAGCTCGCGCCTATATTGATGAAGGCCAGGTTCTCAGTGAACTAGTGGCTGAATTAGCGATGACTAGTCGGGAGAAAGACGCGGCGCAAACAATGGCTTTGGAGTTAGTGACTCAATTACGTAACGACGACGACCCGGGTTTGATGGAAGTGTTTTTGTCCCAATACGGTTTATCTACCGACGAGGGCGTGGCCTTAATGTGCTTAGCCGAAGCACTATTGCGCGTGCCAGACAGCGAGACGATGGATGATTTAATTGAAGATAAATTGGTTTCCTCGGCGTGGGGCGAACACTTAGGCCAGTCGTCATCTTCCTTGGTCAACGCCGCTACCTGGGGTTTGTTGTTTACCGGTAAGGTACTAGACGACACTCAGCAAAATAACATAGCCAGTTCACTGCGTGGCGCGATTAAAAGATTGGGTGAACCGTTGGTCCGCAATGCGGTTCGCCAATCAATCAAAGTGATGGGGCAGCAATTTGTCTTGGGTGAGTCTATGACGTCTGCGCAAGAGCGCGGCAGCCATATGATTGCCCGCGGATACACCTATTCTTTCGATATGTTGGGCGAAGCGGCGCTGACTAAAAAGGATGCAGACACGTATTTTCAGTCGTACGAAAAGGCCATTGAACAATTGAGTGCGTTCGCTAAAACAGATAGCGTTATAGAAAATTCAGGCATCTCTATAAAACTATCGGCGCTGCATCCGCGTTATGAAGTAGCCCAGCAACAGCGCGTGGTTGATGAGCTTGTGCCAACAGTGCTTAAGCTCGCTCAGCAAGCAAAAAATGCCAATATTGGTTTGAATATTGATGCTGAAGAAGCCGACCGATTAGACCTTTCACTGGATGTGATCCAATACGTATTTGAACACCCAAGCTTAGTGGATTGGGATGGATTTGGAGTGGTGGTGCAAGCCTATAATCGACGTGCCAGCTATGTATTGGATTGGGTGCATGCACTGGCCGAAAAAAATGCTCGACGTATTATGGTGCGCTTGGTCAAAGGTGCCTATTGGGATAGCGAAATCAAACGTGCGCAAGTGGAAGGTCTAAAAGACTACCCCGTGTTTACGCACAAAGCATCGACCGACGTTTCCTATTTATGTTGCGCGAAAAAGTTAATATCGATGGGGCCGCTTATCTACCCTCAATTCGCAACTCACAATGCGCATACTATTGCCTCGGTGTTAGCGATTGCGAAGCATAATTCTAAAGAAGCCTCCGACTACGAATTCCAACGTTTGCACGGCATGGGCGAACGTGTCTACGACTTATTGCGCGAACAACATCCGGTACGTTGTCGAATTTATGCGCCCGTTGGTAAACATCGAGATCTATTGGCCTATCTTGTTCGGCGCTTACTTGAAAACGGCGCAAACTCATCGTTTGTAAATCAAATCGTTGATTTCGATACACCGCTTGAACGATTAGTCGCTGACCCTTTTGATGCTGCGTTAAAGAATGCCTCTTCCTTGATAATGCCGCCCAGTCAGCTATTTCATCCAGAGCGTATCAACTCTCGAGGTTGGGACTTACATGACTACTGGGATAAACAAGAATTTGACTCAGCCCGCGACCCATTTTTAACGTCGCAATGGCAGGCAACTCCATTAACTGCGCAACCATTTAACGGCGCCCATGTAGTCAAGATAACCAACCCTGCTGACCAAACCGATAGTGTTGGAGATGTTACTCACGCCAGCGAGTCCGATGTGCGGTCGGCAATTGAGTCAGCCAAACCATGGGGGGGTGCGGGCGCCGTGAATCGCGCTGAAATATTGCAAGATGTCGCTTCGCTCTATGAAGAAAACGCTGGCGAACTGTTTGCTATTTTGACTCGTGAAGCTGGTAAAACTCCGAACGATGCGGTTGCTGAGATACGTGAGGCTGTTGATTTTTTACGCTACTACAGCGCTCAAGCTACTGATCATTCTTCGCGCGATGCGCGCGGAATATTTACCTGTATATCACCGTGGAATTTTCCACTGGCTATTTTTACTGGTCAAATCAGTGCGGCGCTCGCCGCGGGTAATGCGGTATTAGCAAAGCCGGCTGATATAACGCCGTTAGTGGCGTATTTTGCGGTTACGCTATTCCATAAAGCTGGCGTGCCACGCAACACCTTGCAATTACTGCCAGGTCAAGGCTCGACGGTGGGTAGCCAACTGGTGTCAGCTCAAAAAATTAATGGAGTCTGTTTTACCGGCTCCACTGCTACGGGTTTGCGTATTAATCGCAGCATGGCAGAGAATGTGAATCCGAATGCGCCATTAATCGCTGAGACGGGCGGGTTGAATGCCATGATTGTCGACTCTACCGCGCTACCTGAACAAGTCGTTACCGACATTGTTCGCTCTGCATTTCAATCGGCAGGCCAGCGTTGTTCAGCGCTGCGATTGCTATATCTGCAAGAAGATATCTATGACGATGTATTAGAGATGCTCTTAGGGGCAAGTGATGAACTTTGTATTGGGAACCCATGGAATTTTTCAACCGATGTAGGACCTCTAATTTCGGATCAGGCTCGTCATTCTATTCAATCTTATATCGATACGGCCGCTGAGGAAGGACGTTTAATCAAACAGATTAGTGAAGGCGTGCCGACATCTGGGCATTTTGTTGGCCCCGCCGTGATTAAGGTTAACGGTATTAAAGATATGGATACAGAAGTGTTTGGCCCCGTATTGCATATTGCGAGCTTTGATTCAGAATCCTTAGATCAGCTCGTCACTGATTTAAATGACAGCGGCTATGGATTGACTTTCGGGCTTCACACTCGCATTGATGATCGAGTTGAATATTTGGTCGATAAGCTTAATGTAGGGAATATGTATGTAAACCGAGACCAGATTGGCGCTGTGGTCGGTTCGCAGCCATTCGGTGGTGAAAATCTCTCTGGCACAGGTCCTAAGGCGGGTGGTCCTAGTTATCTTTTACGTTTTTTGCAGCCCGAGAGCCTTGCGATTAAAAAAACGCGTACTGATTCGGCGCCCCTTGCTGACGCTGCCTTAGCTCAGATCCAAACCATCTTGGATGATTTTGTTTCTACTCCTACAAGAGTAAAGTTGAGTGAACAGGAAATGCCAGGCCCTACTGGTGAATCGAATATGCTTTATGAATATGCCCGCGGGCTTATTCTTTGCCTTGGAAATGATTTGGATTTGGCAAAGCAACAAGCAAAAATTGCGCAGGAAAATGGCTGTCAAGCGGTGCTTGTTTGCCCCGGTGCAACGGGAGAAAACGCGATTGACGGCTTCCTACCCAGAGAACTATTAACCGAGTTGCAGGGGCTTAGTGCCGTGGCACTTTATAGTAGTGATGAAGACTTGGCGCTTACTCGTCGTTCTCTCGCCAATAGAAATGGAAAAATAATCCCCTTGGTTTGTGACGACAGCCTTAACGAAATTTGTCGGCTGGAAAGGCATGTTTGTGTGGATACCACAGCAGCGGGCGGCAATGCGACCCTGCTCGCGGCGGCCAGCGAACTTGCGTAGAAAATATTGCTTACCTCCACCTAAGTGGTTGTTCATGCGATAATAGTGAGAAGAAATATACACAGTGGGAATCTCCTTTTATGAGCACAGCCTGTACGCATAAACAACCGAATGCCAAACATTGTTTTGTTTGCGGCACTGATAATAGCAATGGTTTGCAAATGAATTTCTACGACGATAATCACCAGACCGTTTGCAGCACCATCACTATAGATGATCGTTTTCAAGGTTATCCTGGAATCGTGCACGGCGGTATTCTGGCTACCATGTTAGACGAAGCCGTTGGCCGAGTTGCCATGATTGGTGATCATCATCATTTTATGATGACGGTAAAATTAACTGCGCAATACCGACATCCGGTGCCATTAAATACTGAGCTTAAGGTTGAAGGCACCATTATCAAACTGCGTGGCCGTCTTGGCAAAGCGCGCGGCGAGATAATATTGCCAGATGGCACAGTTGCTTGCGATGCAGAATTAACTTTGGCAAATATGCCAGCAGAGATGGCCAACGAAAGTCGCTTAAATGATCTTGGCTGGGAACTTATTCCAGACTAAAGGCGTCTCTAAACTTTTCCATTAGCGACATTTATAGTTCAG
Organism: uncultured Gammaproteobacteria bacterium; assembly: GCA_964549895.1. Classification (GTDB taxonomy): domain Bacteria; phylum Pseudomonadota; class Gammaproteobacteria; order Arenicellales; family Arenicellaceae; genus Arenicella. Next base: position 10,311 of record CAZJWW010000043.1, on the reverse strand, counting down.
CTGTGCGTCTTGTGATTGAAATATGGTGGGCCTTGTTTTATCGTGATCGGCCGCTTTTCGCTCGCATTAACACCTTTTTGACTGGTCCTTTATCACATCACAGGAAACCAAACGATCTATGTATATTAACGGAGAATGGTTAAAGCTTAAAAACCCCTTTGAGGTATCCAACCCCGCCACGGGAGAGGTGCTGGATAAGGTTAGCGATGGTAGTCGGGAGCATGCAGCGCGAGCCATCGACTCGGCACATTCAGCCTTTGCAACTTGGTCTACTAATACTGCTTATGCAAGGGCTGACGTATTGCATCGCGCCTACGCGCTGATGCTAGAACGCAAACAGGCGTTGGCTGAGTTGATGACCGCTGAACAAGGTAAGCCATTGAAAGCTTCTTTGCATGAGGTGCAATACGGTGCAGATTATTTGCGCTGGTTTGCTGAAGAGGCGGTACGTGTTTATGGTGAGACCATACCCTCGGCACGAGCCGATCAACGGTTTATCGTGCGCTATCAAGCCCTGGGCGTTGTCGCTGCGGTAACGCCCTGGAATTATCCGATTTCAATGATTACCCGTAAAGTAGCACCCGCCATCGCGGCCGGTTGCACCATTGTGTTAAAACCCGCTGAAGCAACGCCCTTATGTGCCCAAGCGATATTTGAAATTCTACACGACGCGGGCTTGCCTGCGGGGGTCGCGAATCTAGTCACCAGCGCGGAACCGGCACCCATTGGAGCAGAGTTTTGCAGTAATCCTAAAGTTAAAAAACTAACCTTCACTGGCTCCACCGCGGTAGGCAGAAAATTAGCGGGTGATGCGGCGCCGCAATTAAAAAAGCTATCTATGGAGCTTGGTGGTCACGCGCCGTTTATTGTCTTTGACGACGCCGACCCTGTACATGCGGCTAAGGGTGCATCGCTGGTTAAGTTCTTAAACACTGGCCAAGCTTGTATTAGTCCAAATCGTATATTTGTACAACGCGGCATTCTGGACACCTTTGTAAAAACGTTTAGTGAGCGTGTAGCTAAGATGCAGGTGGGGAATGGCATGCAAGACGGCATTTCAATCGGCCCATTAGTAAACGCCGCGGCCGTTGATAAGGTTGACAATCAAGTCAAAGACGCGGTTACCAAAGGCGCGCATCTACACAATGGTGGCAAAGCTATGAACAGTGGTGACTTGGCCGATGGTCATTTTTACGCCCCCACTTTATTAAGTGATGTCACGCCCGATATGTTGATTTATCGCGAAGAAACCTTTGGCCCGGTGGCTGCCATTATGGCTTTTGATGACTATGAAGATGTTATTAAGATGGCCAATGATACGCATTACGGATTAGCGGCTTATATATATACAAAAAATTTGTCGCGAGCCATGCATGCCTTTGAGGCGCTCAATTTTGGCATTATTGGCATTAATGATATTAATCCGACCAGCGCGGCGGCGCCATTCGGAGGCATGAACGACAGTGGTATTGGGCGTGAAGGGGCGCGTGAAGGTTTAACTGAGTATCTAGAAACTAAGCTTGGCGGCTTTTCTATCTAGAAATCACACGCATAGAAATTGTACGCTTAGAAAGTAGAGGAGAACTTACGATGCAAAATAGATTAATTACCCGCGCTCGTCGAGTACGAAACACCCCGTTCACTCGTCGTGTAGAAGAGGCTGATGTGAAGTCGTATACGGTCTACAATCATATGTTATTGGCAAGTTGGTTTGACACCCCTGAGAATGATTACTGGCATTTATGCGAACACGTACAAGTTTGGGATGTGTCCTGCGAACGCCAGGTTGAAGTGGCTGGACCAGATGCGGCCAAGTTAGTGCAATTAATGACACCCCGTGATTTGACTAAGGTTGACGTACTGCAAGGTAAATATGCACCCATCTGTAATGCCGAAGGTTTTATATTAAACGACCCAATTATAATTAAGCATGCTGATGATCGTTGGTGGATATCATTGGCCGACAGCGACATTAAATTCTTTGCCCAAGGTTTAGCACAGGGTTACGGTTTGGATGTAAGAGTGTTTGAGCCTGATGTGTTTCCGCTCGGTGTACAAGGCCCTAAAGCAGATGATTTAATGGCTCGTGTATTCGGCGAACAAGTGCGAGATATTCGCTTTTTTCGCGGTGAAATGCTGCCATTTCAAGGCGTCGATATGTATGTCGCAAGGTCGGGGTGGAGTAAGCAAGGAGGGTTTGAAATTTATATGCCTGAACCCAGTCTAGGCGAACCATTATGGGATGAGTTGATGGCCAAAGGCGCTGACCTCAATGTGCGCGCAGGTACGCCTAATGGCATCGAACGCATTGAGTCTGGTTTATTGTCTTATGGCAACGACATGGATGAATTCGATACGCCCTTTGAGTGCGGTTTAGACAGCTACTTAAACCTCGATGCAGATATTCAAAGTTTAAGCATTGACGCCTTACGCGCTAAGGCGGGCAAGCAGACTCGCAAATTAGTTGGTCTAGCATTCGATAAGCCTTTAGATATGCAAGACAGCGCGAATCATGTTGGCGGTTTTGATATTATGCAAATTGATCAACGTGTGGGCGAAATACGATCGCACATTTGGTCGCCCCGCTACGAAAAGTGGCTTGCCATTGCAATGCTAGATTTAAGCTTTTTAAATGACAACAGCAGCATTACTATTAACGGGCAAGACAGTCAATTTCATCCAATACCGTTTGATACTCAAAACTTGAGTGCATAACTAAACAAAGGCAAAAATATGAGCCGTTCATCATTTTATCAAAGCGATACCATTGCGCTGCACAGTGGCTATGTTCCCGAAAGCGATTATGGCTCGCGAGCGGTGCCCATTTATCAGACTACCTCCTATGTTTTTGACAGTGTGGATGAGGCATCGTCGCTGTTTAACGTAGAGCAGGGCGGGCATATCTATAGTCGCATTTCAAACCCCACAGTGGCCGTATTAGAACAACGTATCGCCGCGTTAGAAGGTGGCACTGGTGCGATCTGTACGGCGTCGGGTATGAGTGCTTTGTATACTACCTTTATTACTTTGTGCTCGGCCGGAGATCATATCGTGGCTTCGGCACAAATTTACGGTTCCACTGCAACCTTGTTGCGTCATACCTTAAAACGTTTCGGTATAGAGACCACCTTTGTATCGATCAACGATAAAAAGGCATTAAAAAAGGCTATTCAAAAAAATACCAAAATGGTGTTTTGCGAATCCATTGGTAATCCTGGCTTAGAAGTTTCAAACTTGCCGCAAATTAGTAAAATTGCCAATGAGCAAGGCGTGCCTGTGGTGGTAGATGCTACCTTTGCTACACCCGTACTAACCCGCACCTTTGAATCAGGTGCCAATGTGATTGTTCATTCTATTACCAAGTGGATGGGTGGGCACGGTGCAGCGGTGGGTGGGGCTATTGTTGATGGTGGAAATTTTGATTGGCAAGCCAGTGGCCGCTTTCCAGAATTAACCGAGCCGTATGAGCCTTTTCACGGCATCAAGTTTTGGGAAGAGTTTGGCCCCAATGCCTTGGTAATGAAAATGCGTGCAGAATCCATGCGCGATTTGGGTGCCTGTTTGAGTCCTAACAATGCCTTTCTTATCTTACAAGGAATAGAAACGCTAAGCTTACGTATGCAAAAACATATCGCTAACACTAAACAGTTGGTTGAATGGTTGCAGCATCAAGATCAAGTTGAATGGGTAAACCACCCTGATCTAGACAGCAACCCTAGCCATAAAATTTCAAAAGCACTTTTTCCTAATGGTGCTGGCTCTATTCTGTGTTTTGGTGTTGTGGGCGGGCGTGCCGGTGGTGCCACTTTTATGAATAAACTGCAGCTTGCCTCTAACTTAGCTAATGTTGGTGACGCGCGAACCTTAGTTTTGCACCCAGGCAGCACCACTCATTCGCGCCTCAGCGAAGAGGCGATGCAAGCCGCTGGTATCAGTGAAGACTTGATTCGGGTATCGGTAGGTATCGAAGATATTGGAGATATCCAAAACGATTTTGCCCAAGGTTTGAAGGCCGCGCAAAGATTAGTCTCTAAAAATGATTCTAAGAAAGGTAAAGAGAAGGGTAGCAAGCAATGAAGTTAGTTGTGAATGGTGCAGAAACGCATGTCGCCACGGGTGGTAAGGAGTTTGACGCGAGTTTATCCACCGTTCTCTTTTTGCACGGCAGTGGTATGGACCATCGTAGCTGGGCGTTGCAAACTCGTTGGTTTGCCTACAATGGTTTTTCCGTGCTGGCACCCGATCTACCTGGGCATTCTTTATCAAAAGGTGACGCATTAAATTCAATAGAAGCCGCTGGTGAATGGTTAATAGATTTGCTGAGCGCGGCGAAGGTGAAATCGGCTCACGTGGTGGGGCATTCGCAAGGTTTTCTGGGGGCTCTAGAGCTATATAAACAAGCCCCTAAGGCCGTGAAATCAATAACGGGTATCGGCACCGCCGCGGCCATTCCGGTTAATCCGCAGTTGATTGAAACGGCCATCAAGTCCGCACAAAAAGCCGCAGATATGATGTTGCAATGGGGTATTGGTCAGACCATGCACATGGGCACTAGCCCTATTCCAGGAATGCAGCCGATTGCCGCAGGTCATCAAATCATGAGCAATAATCCCTTAGCTGTGGATTTACAGTCTTGTGCTGATTATCAAGGCGGTGACGCAATACTGCCGACCATCACTGTACCCAGAATGTTGGTTTTGGCAGGCCAAGATAAAATGACGCCGCTCAAAGCCGGGCAGGCCGCCGCCGCAACTATGAATATCGAACCAAGAGTATTGCAGGATTACGGGCATATGCTGCCTATGGAGGCGCCCAAAGAGGTGCTAAGTTTGCTAAAAGAATTTATTTTGACCAACGCAAAGGTTGGATAACGGGGCCACTTGAAATGACGATTAAAAAAGTAGCCGTGATTGGCGCAGGTACAATGGGCTCAGGCATCGCTGGGCAGGTGGCCAATGCCGGCATAGAGGTTTGGTTATTGGATTTACCCAAAGATGACGGCGACAATGTGAATGCGCTAGCTGAACGTGGCCTCGAACGTTTACGTGAAACCGAAGGTTTGATGAGTAAAGACCTCGAACGACATATTCACCTTGGCAATACGCGTGATGATTTTGATCAGTTAGCCGACTGCGATTGGGTTGCTGAAGCAGTGGTTGAACGTCTTGATATAAAAAAGAGCTTATATCAACAATTGGATGATATTTGTCATGAGCAGGCGCTCATCACTTCCAATACCTCCAGTATACCCATTAGTTTATTAGTAGAAGATATGCCGTTGGCATTTCGTCAACGTTTTGCGATTACCCATTTCTTTAATCCCGTGCGTTTCATGCCGCTGTTGGAACTGGTTCGCGGTGAAGATACCAGTCAAGCAGTGATGGATGAGTTGGAACAATTTTGCGATCAAACACTAGGCAAGGGCGTTATCTCCTGTCGAGATACGCCTGGATTTTTGGGTAACCGCGTTGGTTGTTTTGCGATTCAGGCGGCATTACAAGCCGCTTTTGAAATGGGTTTAAGCCCGGTACAAGCCGATGCCATTTTTGGCAGGCCCATGGGCGTTCCTAAAACTGGCGTGTTTGGTTTGTACGATTTAATCGGTATTGACCTAATGTCCGATGTCGCGCAAAGCTTAGTTAACACACTCCCTGAGTCCGATGCGTTTAATGTAGAAGCGCCCAAGCTGCCACTCATGGTGGAGATGATTGCCAATGGCCAAACTGGCAATAAGCAAGGCCAAGGGTTTTATCGAACCGTCGACGGCCAACGAGAAGTGATTGATTTAACCAATGGTAGCTATTCGGCTTTTGATCGATTGGATTTGCCTCTTGCACTCAAAGCAGAGCAAGAAGGTGTGATGCATCTGCTTGATGATGACAGCATCTACGGCCAATTTGCTTGGCGAGTATTGTCACGCACCTTGGCTTATGCGGCATCGCTATTGCCCGAAGTGGGTGATGACCCATTAGCCATTGATGATGCTATGAAGCTTGGTTACAACTGGGTAAAAGGTCCATTTGAGTTAATGGATGAAATCGGTGTGGACTATTTGATAGACCGATTATCGAGCGAGAGCCGAATAGTACCTGAATTTTTACAGCAGGCCGCGGGATCGAGTTTTTATCGAGTAGAGAATAGTGAATTGCAAACTAGGCAGTTTAATGCGGATTGGCAATCCATTAATCGCTCAGCTGGCGTCGCGCGTTTTAATGAAACACGCCGTACGCTAACGGCTAAAAACACTTGCGCTGCGGCAAGTTGGTATGATCTTGAAAATATTGCTTTAGTTGAATTTCACAGCAAGGCCAATGCATTGGACGGAGACTCCATGGCGATTTTAGCCGATGCTATTCAGACAGTATCGGCGCAAAACATGCGTGGACTCATAGTGCACAATGATGCCCAACATTTTTCTTGCGGTGTAAATCTACAAGCGGTGCGAGAGTTCTTCCGGGCCGATGATCTAGACGGGCTGGATAAATTCTTAGCGCATTTTCAAAACACCGTACACCAAATGGCCGCAGCTGATTTCCCAGTAGTCTGCGCGCCAGTAGGTCTGTCTTTGGGTGGCGGTTTTGAAGTAGTGCTGCAGGCCAAGCAAGTCATTTGCCACGCCAACTCCACCATGGGTTTGGTCGAATCAGGTGTAGGTTTGGTACCTGGCGGCGGCGGGTGTAAAGAAACACTGTATCGCTGGGTGGAAAAATTAAACAATGGCGTAGCCGAAAGTGCCAGCCAAGAGATCATTGATAAAGCGGCGTGGAAAGCTTTTATGAACTTAGGCTATGGCCGCACCTGTACCTCACCACTGTTGGCTAAACAACAAGCCATGTTGCGCAGCGATGACCGTTTTTTGAACAATCGAGATCGTTTGCTACCTGAAGCCATAGCTGCAATTGACGATGCAAGTGGGCAGCACGCGTTTGCACGACCCAACTTGGCCATGCCCGGTCAGATCGTGTTCGAAGCCATGCAAGATTGGTTAAGCAATGCGCATCAAGACGGTAAGCTAACGCCTCATAATGTGGTAGTAGCAACCGAATTGGCACGCATTGTTAGTGGTGGAGAAGTAGCGGCGGGCACAATGATGAGTGAACAGGATCTATTTGATGCAGAACGTCGTTCTTTCTTAACGCTAGTGCAAACCGATGCCACTCAAGAACGGATTAATTCAATGCTCGATACAGGTAAGATCACACAGAATTAAAATGAACTTTGTGACACAGGTTTGGTCAATGGATACCTTTATCTCATGCCAAAGCGTATCGTAGTTTCAGTAAAAAGGCTGATGCAGAACCGCAGCGGTTTGTACCAGATATTTGTGGCACCGGTTCCCGCACCGACATCTCTGTGATTTTTTTCGTCTTCAAGAATACTGTTAACCGCCTGATATGCTTCATTGTCGCCTTTTTTTTTTAAATAAGCTGATTTTCCAGATGTTCTATAACCACTGATTCAACGACCCATGTGCATGCTTCTATTCCATTGCGACCGAGCAGCGATGAAATAAACCCCATTACATACCCACCAAGCCCGCATAGCCAATAGCTTTTGCACTTAACTCCGTTTCTTGATTGAATTTCTGTCCAGAAAATATCTAAATGACGTTTTTCATCCGCAACAAAGCTTTCAAATAGAGGAACCATGTCCTTGATAAAATACTTGGCAAAGAAAATTTGCGATCGATAAATATTGATTGCACCGAACTCACCCGCGTGATTTACTTTAAGTATCTTCTTAGGTGTATCAAGTGCATCTCTACTATCACCGTACTTCATGATTTAGTGCGTATAACGGTCAATGTTTATAGCTGCCATAAACCGTGTTGGACCCCGGCTAGGATGTAGATGGCAAACTTTCCTTTGCCCGGGATTTCAAGCGGTGGGTGCATTACGTCGGCGCCGTTTTTCTCAATAGATGCGATCGCGGCATCGATGTCGTCGACCAGCCAATAAGGCCGAACAATCGGCTCTTCTTCATCGCTCAATGTACCTCTAACACCAACAATAACCTCATCTGGCAACGTCGCCGTTCGTGCATTCCCTAATAACGGGTCGGGAGCCGAGAAACTCACATTATGAGCTAATTCATAACAACGGCATACTTTGTCAATATTTCCAGTGACTATTTCCAGATAGTGAATCTTCATTCAATGCCCTTGGTTAAAAGTTTGTGCAGCAACTTGTTAGAATTAAGTTAATCATTACTTTACCTGTAATTCGGTTCGCGTGAAAGCTAGCGGAGGCATTCCCATGCTTATCACAGAATTATGATAAAGTTTGCACAGTTAAATTCTACTAGGACGCAGTCATGATTCGATTTTTCATTCTTACTTTGTTTTTTTTACTATTGGATTTGGCGCACGTAGGCGTGGCGCACTCGGCCGATAGAGTAACTGGAGAAACATTTGCGCTGCGCTCGCCAGTGCTCGCTACCGAGGCCATGGCCGCTACTTCTCAGCCCTTAGCTACCCAAGTTGCTCTGGATGTTATGAAAAGCGGCGGCAATGCCATTGATGCAGCTATTGCAGCCAATGCGATGTTAGGACTGGTGGAACCCACGGGTAATGGTATTGGCGGCGATATCTTCGCCATCGTTTGGGACGCCAAAAATAAAGAGTTGATTGGCTTGAACGGCTCAGGCAGGTCGGCTAAATCTCTGACGCGTCAGTGGTTTTTAGATAATGGTCATTCTAAGATTCCTTCTCATGGGCCGCTGCCAGTCACGGTGCCAGGCGCCGTTGATGGTTGGTTTATGTTGCACGATCGCTTTGGCACATTGCCCATGCAAGAACTGTTAGCACCTACTATCAAATATGCTGAGTCAGGGTTCCCTGTGTCGCAGTTAATTGCGTATTACTGGGGTCGCTCTGTGCCCATTCTCAGTAAGTGGCCCGGGTTTAGTGAGCAGTTCACTTATGACGGTGCTGCTCCCAAAGAAGGGGAGATATGGCGAAATCCTAACTTGGCAAATACGCTAAAAACTATTGCCGAAGGTGGGCGAGATGCTTTTTACAAGGGTGAGATTGCGAAAACGATAGCCAGCTATATGCAGGCGGAAGGCGGTTTTATTTCCGAAGAGGACTTAGCCGATCATACTGGCAATTGGGTTGATCCGGTCAGTACTAATTACCGCGGTTATGATGTTTGGGAGTTACCACCCAACGGCCAAGGCATAGCGGCACTGCAAATTCTAAATATGATGGAGCCGTACAATGTCGGCAAAATGCGCCACGATTCCGCAGAGTTCGTGCATTTGTTTACTGAGGTAAAGAAAATAGTTTTTGAAGACCGAGCTAAATATTACGCTGACCCTGAATTTAATACTATTCCAGTCAAAACACTGATCTCCAAAAGCTATGCTAAAAAGCGCGCTCGACTCATTGATCTAAATAAAGCCGGTAGCGCTTTTCCAGCAGGCGATGTATTAGAAAAAGGTGACACAATCTATTTAACCACCGCCGACAGCGAAGGCAATATGGTGTCTTTGATTCAAAGTAATTATCGCGGTATGGGCTCTGGTATGACGCCACCTGGGCTTGGGTTTATCTTGCAAGACCGAGGCGAAATGTTTTCTCTAGAAGAAGATCATTTCAATAGTTTTGAAGGCGGTAAAAGACCTTTTCATACTATTATTCCAGCTTTTGTAACAAAAGATGGTGAGCCTTGGATGAGCTTCGGCCTGATGGGCGGAGCCATGCAACCTCAAGGGCATGCGCAGATAATTATTAACATGATTGACTTCGGCATGGATGTTCAAGCTGCGGGCGATGCGCCGCGAATTCACCACCGAGGCTCATCTGAGCCTACCGGTGAGGTTATGATAGACGGGGGTATCTTGAATTTAGAGACGGGCTACCCATACGAGACGATTCGCGCGCTAATGCGCATGGGCCACAAAATTCAGTTTGCTAATGGACCTTACGGTGGTTATCAAGCGATTCAAAAAGCGGATAATGGCGTGTATTGGGGAGCCACTGAAACACGTAAAGACGGCCACGCCGCGGGTTACTAAGCTTTTGTGGAGAGCTTTAGTGGAAAGTTTTTGTGTAAAGCTTTTATATAGAGTTTAAAGTACTGGTCCAGACGCTGTTATACCACGTTGCAAACGCTGCGACGTTTGGTTCGAGATCTGGCTGAAAAGGTCCCGATAATGCGTCTTGGCATATAAAGCCTCTATGTTGATTTTCAAGAGCCCTAATATCCTCATCTAATGCGGCGTCCATTCGCTTAAGATAGGCCTGTGACTTTTGGCCAAATTCCGCTAAGGCGATTGATTCCGCGGGAAAGCAGCAGGTCTGCACTACCT
>CAZJWW010000042.1:15769-17996 GCA_964549895.1 uncultured Gammaproteobacteria bacterium | reverse complement strand
CGCCAGCCGAACGGTTTAACGAATGTGTTGCGTTGACCGGTTGAACTCACAGCCCTTAGCAGATATTAGAAGCAGTCTCCTCTGGCCATAAATTTTTGTCCAAACCGCATGTGAACCGGTGATCCATGAACACTTGTATCTCCCTTTTTGACAATCGTTTCTGCATGCAAATGTAGATGGGGTTCAATGGTGTTGCCCGAATTCCCAATTTGTCCGATTTTTTGCCCTATTTTAACTTCTTCATTCAATTCAACCGATACGCTTCCTTGTTTCATATGGTGCAAGTGAACGTGATGATTACCACACTGTAGAACGATTCCATTCCCACCAGTATTAACTTTGTCAGAACCGCCTATTGGTTGGTCAGGTAAATTATTTTGATGCTCTACAACTAAACCATCACAAGGCGCGTAGACGTTTGCATCAAAGATTTCGTAAGCTTGGATGTTTCGAGGTTTAGGGTTTAATAGAAAACCTTCTTTAGTCCTAAAGCCAGTGGAACCGACTTTTATAATGTCGAGCGCATATTGCTGAGCTAAATCTCTAGGTTTGTCACTTGGGAATATATGAAAATTTAAAAGACGCGATGTGCCTCCAGATAAAACGCATGCCCCATCTTTAGTTTCAAATGGAGACGAGAGCTCAATAAAATTTCCAACGGGAGTTTGGCGTCCATTTAAACCCTGCGAAATGAGAAAAAATGAAAGCGGCAATATAAATAGTAGCGGTGTGTTTGATGCAAGAGTTTTAATTTTTGTTGCTTGAGATATAGCTTTTTTAAAATGAAATGCTAGAAGGCCAACAAATATTAATGCAATAAGAATCAATCCGTAACTCGGCGGAAATAACCAAACCCCTCCTACCCATAATCCTAAAAGTAGTACTGCAATACTCCCCGCCTTTATAAATGACTCTGCATTAGTTCTACGGTTAGACAATGCGAACCATAGTAACGCAGCAACAATTAAAAATAGCTGAGCATAAATACCATTAAGTAACATATTTTATGACCTAGCATTAGCTAAAAATTTAAATGTTAAATTTCAGTATGCAGTAACTGTACTCAATATTCAATTTGTCTCTTCCTTGCCCCAAGCGATCATTTTAATATTTTGGTGATACGCACTTTTCTATTGATCAACTTCGATCACATTTAGTGCTTAAGCGTTATTAATTTTTCCCCGTCAACCTTTGCCCATCAAACGCTGATGCACCTTGTTTAGCATGGCTTGATTAGCACTAACGCGCTTCATTACTTGAAGATAAGAAAGTAATTCCATCGGTTGGTGACGCTGTTCACGCGCTATTTGCACTAGATATCTTCCGTGCTCTAAAAATATTTTATACGCCTGCCATACAGAATATTTTGGATCGAACATGTGTGTGGGTAGCGAAGCGACTCCATTAACTTCAATCACCACGAACTCGCCACGCATGAACGATTCTTCATCGGCACATTTCACATCAACTCGGCCAAAGTTAAATCCAGGTTGCGACTCAAATAAATGGGCAACCGCTTTTTCTACTTCCGGTGTAATCAAGTGAGAATCATCGGTGAATTTGCAACCCAAGGTGTGAGAACCTATAAAAGATAGCCTTTTTTCCTCGCCCTGTGGTAAGACTTCAGTGGTGTCTAAGTCTTGCAAAAAAGAATCCCAATGATCGGTATAACGATAATGCTGTTTTGCAAGCGTACCTAGATCGTCATTACCATTACCCACCACGGTCGGGAAATGCTTCTTATTGATGCCTGATATTTTTCCTTGGCCGTTTTGACGAATATAGAACACTCCGCACTCATAGGGAAACGGGGTGAATTTTTGTAGAATATAATCGCCCATCAAACGTGGTGTGTGTTTATCAATATCGGCTTGATCAGACACTTTAGCAATGCCTTTACCGACACAGCCCATATTTGATTTTAAAATAACTGGGAAGCTATGTTGCTCAACAAATTCTCCAATCATCGCCTTTTTTTCTTCAATACTTAAGGATTCGGGCACTAATATGCTGGGGAGAAAATAGTCCTGATTAAAGCATAGTTGACTGTCGAATTTAGAGCCTAAACCAATCTCACCATGGTCTAGACCATAATTGGCTTTCGCCAATGTGCGCAGACTTACCCGATTGATAAGACATTGCCACCCAATATAGAGATAGTATGGCAACTCAAAAATGCGGGGGTTCCAAAATTCGTATTTTTTAATCAATTTGGGGTGCTCTAGCT
>CAZJWW010000042.1:0-15669 GCA_964549895.1 uncultured Gammaproteobacteria bacterium | reverse complement strand
GGCGATTTTAGCAGAGTTTAGATGTTGCTATTTTAGTATTAGCTTATAGACCCATTCGCAGGCGAATTTCTGGCAAACTGAATAGTTGTCGATTTTGACGGTCAAAAACTGCAAAATCTAGACAGACAAAACTTAAATAGACAAAATTGTGGCGTGTAAAACCAAGATAGGTTTTTGATACTGTGCGAAACTATCGTGGATAAAATCATATCCTGTAACAACATAGGTAAGTAACTATGAATGATCAGTCTAAGCCAAACAATATAGACCTAGCGGTTACTGCTGACCAAGACAATGTTTGGCATCATTTAACGAATCATAAACCCTTTGAAGATGCCGCGCCGATGGTAATGGTTGAAGGTCATGGTTTGCGCATTACTGACGCTAAGGGCAACGAATATATTGATGCCGTCTCGGGTGGGCTGTGGACAGTTAATGTTGGCTATGGCAGGGAATCGATTGCTAAAGCGGTTTACGAGCAATTAGTAAAAATGAATTTTTATTCGCAGGCTGCGGGCAATATTCCGGCCGCTCTATTCGCCGAAAAATTGATAGAGAAAATGCCCGGTATGGCACGAGTTTATTACTCTAACTCAGGCTCTGAGGCCAATGAAAAAGCCTACAAAATAGTGCGTCAAATTGCCGCTAAGAAAAACGGCGGCAAAAAACATAAAATTTTGTATCGAGCGCGCGATTATCACGGCACGACGATTACCACCTTAAGTTCTACTGGGCAGTTTGAACGCAAGAACCAGTATGGCCCGTTTACACCTGGCTTTGTGGAGGTGCCGCATTGCTTAGAATATCGTTCACAATGGGGCAATATTCCCGACTATGGTGTTAAAGCTGCATTGGAAATTGAAAAAGTAATCCTTCGTGAAGGCCCAGAAACAGTCGGGGCTATTGTATTGGAACCCATTACCGCTGGCGGTGGTGTTATTACGCCACCTGAAGGCTACTGGCCGATGGTGCAAGAAATTTGTAAAAAATACGACGTCTTATTACATATTGACGAAGTGGTTTGTGGCCTTGGTAGAACTGGCAAATGGTTCGGCTATCAGCACTACGGGATAAAACCCGACATTGTTACCATGGCCAAAGGTGTAGCCTCAGGTTATGCCGCTATTTCGTGTACAGTTACTACCGAAAATATTTTCAATATTTTTAAAGACGATGCGGATGAACGCATGGGCTATTTTCGCGATGTCTCGACCTTTGGTGGTTGCACTAGTGGCCCTGCAGCTGCGCTTGAAAATATGCGCATTATTGAAGAAGAAAACTTACTGGATAATGTGGTCAAACAAGGCGACTATTTTATGCAAGGCATACTAGCCCTCAAGGACAAGCATCAGATTATTGGCGACGTACGCGGCCTTGGATTATTCGTCGGTTTGGAATTAGTCAATGACCGAGCCTCTAAAGAACCCGTTGACGAATCAGTGATTATAAAAATCGCAGCGCATTGTCAGGCTAACGGGGTCATCATCGGCCGAACTAATCGTAGTTTTCGAGAGCACAACAATACCATTGCACTAAGCCCTGCCTTGATCGCCACGCAAAGTGATATTGATGAAATTGTCGCTGCGCTCGACAAGGCTATTGCTGAAGTCTGTGCTTGATCCATAGTGCAAGTTCCAAATACGTCATGGAATGATGTAAAATTTAGGATCAAATTCGTAGTTCTAAGAAATCCTAATCAGGTCTACTATGTCAGGCTTAATATAGTCGGGCTTAATAAAGCTTTTAGAAAATAATGTTCAGATCATTTGAGGGTGCGGTTCCGCCTTTCACCAGCGACCCAGTAGAGCAACCACCCAAAGAACTGTTTAAGTTTATTTGGTATTACACCAAACCCTTCCGTTTTTTATTATTCGGATTGCTTTGCACGTCCGCAATAATTGCTGGCATCGAAGTGTATATGTTCGACATCATCGGTCAAATGATCGATTTAATGCAGACCGGTGAGCAAGCACGTTTTTTCGAAGTCTATGGCGACAAGCTGATCGTCATTGCAGTTTTGATTTTAGTTATCTGGCCAGCCATCACGTTTCTTGATTCGGCTTTGGAACATCAGGGTTTACTAGGGAATTTCGCGATGCAAATCCGCTGGCGGGCGCACAAATATTTATTGCGCCAATCAACTACTTTTTTTGCCGATGACTTTGCAGGTCGTCTGGCAACTAAAATAATGCAAACCTCACTCGGCGTGCGCGATGCCATTGTGAGCCTGAACGGTTTGATGGTTTACGTGATCGTTTACTTCGTCAGTGCATTACTTATATTTTTTAGTAATGATTGGCGCCTCGCCCTGCCGTTGATGATTTGGCTAGCCGCTTATTTCTTAGTCATGCGCTATTTTATGCCACGATTAAAAAATGTATCGGCTTTGCAGGCCGATGCACGCTCAAACATGACCGGTCGAGTGGTGGATGCCTATACCAATATACAAACCGTCAAAATGTTTTCTTCGAATAAGATGGAAGAAGAATATGCGCAAGCCAGCATGCAAGAAATGCTTGACAGCGTGTATTTACAAATGCGCATGGTCACCCAGCTCAATACCCTACTAGTAAGCCTGAATGCGCTATTAATCTGCAGCACCATGGGCTTCGGAATTTGGTTGTGGACACAGTCCATTATTACCAGTGGCGCAATCGCAGTGGCGGGAGCACTAACATTGCGCCTGCAGGCGATGAGTCAATGGTTTATCTGGGAACTCGCACGATTGTTCGAAGCGATTGGTACCACTGTGGATGGTATGAATACATTGTCTCAAGATATTTCGGTGACGGATAAAGAAAATGCCAAAGAATTGGTCGTAAACCAAGGTGCAATACGATTTGATGAGGTCGAATTTCACTATGGCAAGGGTGCTGGCGTGATTAACAATTTCTCATTAGAAATCAACGCCGGGGAACGCATCGGATTGATCGGTCGGTCCGGTGCTGGCAAATCGACCTTGGTTAACCTGTTGTTGCGACTGTACGATACTGAAGGCGGCAAGATACTGATTGATGACCAAGACATTAGCCAACACACTCAAACCAGTTTACGCAGCCAAATCGCGATGGTTACTCAAGATACCTCACTGCTGCACCGTTCTATTCGTGAGAATATAATCTATGGTAAACCCAATGCGAGCGAAGAAGAAATTACTGCCGCTGTCCAATCTGCCAAAGCGAATGAATTCATCCAAGACTTAAAAGATAACGAAGGCAATATTGGGCTAGATGCCAAGGTGGGCGAACGCGGGGTAAAACTCTCCGGCGGACAACGGCAACGAATTGCCATAGCACGCGTTATTCTAAAAGATGCGCCAATTCTATTATTAGATGAAGCAACCTCGGCCTTAGATTCAGAAGTTGAAGCCGCTATTCAAGAGCAATTAAAAACGCTGATGAGCGGTAAGACGGTGGTGGCCATTGCACATAGATTATCTACCATTGCACAAATGGATAGATTAATTGTATTAGATGAAGGAAAAATTGTTGAACAAGGCAGTCACACGGAACTAATTGCAGGGAAAGGTGTTTACGCAAAACTGTGGGAGCATCAATCGGGTGGTTTTTTGCGCAATAGTGAGAGTTAGACTGACAAAAGCAGTCCCATAAAAAGGCCAAGTTACATCTAGTAACCCGGCCTTTATATTCAGTCGCGGAGATCTCTCGGCTTTGCCTCGAGATGATGGCATCACTGCCCCTCTACTCAACACCATCGCAGATTAAGAGCGCTCAAGCCTGCGTAGAGCACTAGCTCATAGCTTCCTTAAGCGCCCTCAGCGAGCGAAAATGAGTGTTTTATCCCATTGCAGCCTTAAGAGTCGACCCCATCTCAGATGGGTTAACTGTTACATGTACACCTGCGTCTCTCAGCGCATCAATCTTAGACTGAGCGGTACCTTGACCGCCTGAGATAATCGCACCTGCATGGCCCATGCGTTTTCCTGGAGGCGCCGTTACTCCGGCAATAAAACCGGCAACGGGTTTGGTCATGTTGTCTTTGATCCAAGCCGCACATTCTTCTTCGTCTGTGCCGCCAATTTCGCCGCACATAACCACGCCTTCAGTTTCTGGGTCGTCATTGAACATTTTAAGCACATCAATATGCTTAGTACCGTTAACTGGGTCACCACCAATACCAACACAGGTGGATTGCCCCATGCCAAGCTCGGTTAACTGATGCACAGCTTCATAGGTTAGCGTACCTGAACGTGACACCACACCAATGTTACCTTTCTTGTGTATGTAACCCGGCATAATGCCAATCTTCACTTCTTCTGGCGTAATAACACCTGGGCAGTTAGGGCCTATTAACACAGTTTTACTGCCCGACTTACGCATACGATCACGAGTTTTAATCATATCCGCCACGGGTATACCCTCGGTGATACAAATCACCAAATCTAGTTCAGCGTCTATGGCTTCATCAATGGCTGACGCCGCAAAACGCGGTGGTACGTAAATTACTGAGGCATTAACACCATGTTGTTCCTTAGCTTCTGCAACAGTGTCTAGCACCGGCACACCTTGCACTGTTTGACCCGCTTTGCCTGGCGTCACACCAGCAACAAAACAATCTTTGCCGAAAGCGTAATCCAAGCATTGAGTGGTATGGAATTCGCCGGTATTACCGGTAATGCCTTGAGTTACGATACGGGTATCTTTATTGATTAGAATCGACATAATTTATCTCCTTAACCTTTCACCGCAGCCGCAATTTTTTCGGCCGCATCGGCCATTGTCGTAGCCGTTTGTAATTTCACATCGGAGTCATCAAGAATTTTTCGACCCTGCTCAACGTTGGTGCCTTCTAGTCGCACAACTAGTGGCACGCCTAGACCGACCTCTTGGGCCGCAGCGACAATACCACTAGCAATGACGTCACATTGCATAATGCCGCCAAAAATATTCACCAAAATACCTTCGACCTTTGGATTGCCTAGCATTATTTTGAAGGCTTCGGTCACTTGTTCTTTGTCGGCACCACCACCCACATCTAAGAAGTTAGCAGGCTCCGCACCGTACAACTGAATAATATCCATGGTGGCCATAGCAAGACCCGCGCCATTTACTAAGCAACCGATATTACCGTCTAGGGAAATATAACTCAGCCCCCATTTTGAAGCCTCAATTTCGTTGGCATCTTCTTCAGTTAAATCGCGGTATTCCACGATTTCTGGCTGACGGTATAGAGCATTAGAATCAATATTGAACTTGGCATCCAAGGCAATCACCCGTTTATCACCGGTAACGATGAGCGGGTTAATTTCAGCAAGAGATGCGTCTGACTTAACAAATGCCTCATACAAACCGGCGAGAAAATCAGCGCCTTCACTAATCGCCTCTTGGGGAATGCCTATTTTAGCGCAAACATCTTCAGCTTCAGCTCGATCCAGACCATCGGTGGGATCAACGTAAATTTTAAGAATTTTTTCTGGAGTATGCTCGGCTACTTCTTCAATATCCATGCCGCCTTCAGAGCTGCACATTAAAACGACTTTTTGTGTCTCGCGGTCAACCAGCGCGCCAATATACAACTCATCAGCGATATCAGCGCCTTCTTCTATGTAAATGCGATTTACTTTTTTACCTTCTGGACCCGTTTGAGGAGTGACCAGTTGCATACCAAGAATTGCGCTGGCGTACTCTTTAAGTTGGTCCTTACTGGTTGCTACTTTTACGCCACCGCCTTTGCCTCGACCGCCGGCGTGAATTTGCGCCTTTACTACCCACACATTGCCGCCGAGTTCTTCGGCTGCAGCGATTGCCTCATCTACCGAAAAGCAAGCAATACCTCGCGGAGTGGTTACCCCATATTTCCTGAGGATTTCTTTTCCCTGATACTCATGTACATTCATTTATAATTACCCACTAACTGGACTATTAAAGATTAAATTGATGACATGCTGTTGAATAATCACCATTGATTACCAGCATGCTAAAAAGGTCGTGAGATAATACTAGTTTTTGCTCAAAGACGGTAGATAATAAAGGTCTTAAACCCACATCCTGGCGACATTTTTACCAATTCATTTAGTATCCATATGATTGTTTCTGAAAATTTAGACAAATGAGTCATTCACGCTCTATTTCTCCCACCACCGTCGGAATTTGGTTTGCCTTGGCCAGTGCTTCGATGTTCGCGATACGGCCTATCGTGGTTAAATTGGTTTATGCGCAAGGCACTGACGCCATCACCTTAATCGCCTATCGAATGTTATTTTCGATCCCTATTTATGTTGTCTTATTGACGGTTTTATTAGCCAATCCAGAACACCGCGACCGCCTCACGTTCCGCCGAGTGATGGGCGCCAGCGCGGTCGGCTTACTCGGCTATTATTTTGCTAGTTTTTTGGATCTATTAGGGTTGCAATATGTCACCGCGCAATTAGGCCGAATGCTGTTGTACAGCTACCCCACTTTTGTCGTGTTATTGGGCGCTTTATTTTTTGGCAGAACCATTTCAAAAAATATTGTTGTTTCTTTGTTTATTACGTACACGGGCATAGCCATTATTTTTGGTCACGATCTAAATGTTTTTGGTGATGACGTGATCACGGGGGCTCTTTTTATTTTCGTCAGTGCGTTGTCGTTTGCTCTCTATTTACTGTTTTGCAAACAGCTAATTGTTGATCTGGGTAGCCGCGTGTTTACCTGTATTGCTCTAATTGCAGCAAGCGTAGCAATTCTAATCCACTACGCAGTTACCCAGACTATTTCTGAGCCACAGGTGAATGAAGAAGCGCTGTGGTTGATTTTATTTATTGCGCTATTTTGCACAGTGATTCCCTCATTTTTTACCGCTGCGGCAGTCGAACGCATTGGCGCGGATCGCACCGGCATCATAGGGATGGTTGGTCCGGCAGTTACCAGCCTGTTCGCGGTGCTAATACTGAGCGAGAATTTTACTATTTATCATGCCATTGGAATCCTTGTTACGGTTATCGGTATCAGGGTTTTGAATCACCCAAGACAGCCTTTAATTTAAATTATCGCCGGCTTTTCTCTACTGGCCTTTTTTCTACTGACCGTCTTCTAAATTAGTTAAAGACTCGATAACGCCTAAGGTAAACGAATTTATAATCAGCAGGCCGCCCGCTAAAATCGATGTTGCACTTGGTATGACCTGGCGCAACACGGTCGAAGGGTCTAAATCACCAAATTGAACCTGCTGCCACCCTGCCACCGACATTACCGATCCGAAAATACCCAGTGCCAGCAAAACAGCCCCAATCACTAATCCTTTTTCAAGCGTAATAGCAGCATACCAAGGAATTTCCTCATCGCTTGAATATAAGCGGTTATGGAAAATCTTAGTAAAACAGCCCAAGCTCAACATTTGTAAACCTATAAGCAATAAGGTCGCGAAATACAGTAATGAGTGGACATCGAGCACGATACCCCCGATTGAAATAGGTCCGGACAATAACATTCCACCAAAAACTGCCCCGAGCAATGTTAGTAGAATTCCAGGGTAGACAAACAGCCAGTTAGGACTGTGAATAAGCAAGAAACGCAGGTGTCTCCAACCATCGCGCCAACTGCGTAAATGCGGCGCTCGGTCGCGACCATCGGGGTACAATTTGATCGGAGTTTCCACAATTTCCATCTTGTGCATCACGGCTTTACAAATCATTTCACTAGCGAATTCCATGCCCGAACATTTAAGGTGTAGACCGATGATTTTTTCTCGATTAAAACCGCGTAACCCACAATGAAAATCGCCAATCTCGGTATTGTAAAAAATACGCCCTAGAAAGCTCAATACTGGATTGCCCAAATAACGATGCAAAGGTGGCATTGCGCCCTTTTGTACGCCGCCTTTAAATCGATTACCGATTACGAAATCTGCGCCCGCTCGCAGGTGCTTAACAAACTCCTCAATATCCGAAAAATCATAACTATCATCGGCATCGCCCATTATTACGTACTTACCTCGAGCACTTTCAATCCCTGCAATTAAGGCACTGCCGTAGCCTTTACGTTCTACATGAATCACTCGACAACCTAGTTTCTCGGCTATGGCTACGGAACTATCAGTAGAACCATTGTCCGCAACGACAACTTCCACTTCGATATCATGTTCGCTACCAGATTGAAGGCACTTATTAACGCAAACTTCCAATGTTTGTTCTTCATTCAAACATGGTAAAACAAACGATAATTCAGGGTTATTTGCCATATTATTTCCGTTCTATATATACAATGCAGTATTGCGTAAATTGATCCAATTAACTGGTTTTATTAACTGGTTTTATTAACTGGTTTTATTAACTAAGTAGCTTTACGAAATAACTTCTTAAACACAAAAAACGTGATGGGACTAATCACTAATAACGCCAGTGCTATGCTAGCGCCTTCAATATAACCACCAAAAATCATTCTCATCATTGCATTTGAATAAGCGATACCTGCAAGGCCAGATACTAAAAAAGCATTCACTAGGTTGTAGCTAAAGAATCCAACCAACGGACTATTGTCAGCATTGAAAACCCATTTTTTCTGTATTGTGTAATTCACAAAGATACCAATCACGTAAAAAACAAAAGATACCACTGCGTGCTCAACACCACTTCGGTAAGCTAAAATCATTTGCGTTAGCTCTAAGATAATTATGTAGCTTAGGCCAATTAGTGCGCTTACCGAAAACGAACGAACAAATAGCGCAAAATTACTTGGCGCATCAGTGAGCAAAGAATTACTCAAATTTTTAAGAAGCATATTTTTTTAGTTCGATTAACTGCCTTCGACTCCACTTCTTTGAATTGCATAGCATTCGTTTAAGCGACGGAAATTTTTGCTACGAAATGTAAACTTCGATCAAACGCCCAGCTGCACCAAAAAGGATAAATCGCGAGCTTAGTATTCCATGTTTCTACGTTCCAACCCAACTCAGCGAAATGCTGATCCCATTCGGCCTTTTTTAAGTAGTTGTAAGGTAGAGATACGCCATGGCGCTCATTGCCCACCCAGTCCATAAACCTCAAGATTTCCCAGTTTAAAAAACCGTCGGCCAAATGATCTTTAATCACCACGTGTTTTTGGGCGACTCGACCGGCTTCTTGCAAGACTCGAAAGGGGTCGTCTGCATGGTGTAATACATCAACAAATGTACAGACATCTACAGAATTATCATCCATCTGAATGTTTCGTCCGTCGTATTTAGCTACCTCAATACTTGAAATCGAACGTTCCATTACATCTATGCCAGTGATGCTTGAGCGTTCCACTTTTGACGCGATCAGTTCAGAAATTTGGCCATCGCCACAACCAATATCTAGAATGCTGGAGCCTGGATCAATTTGGCCTGCCATTTGATCAGAAAGCACTTGTACCCGGCGATCATAGGTAAAATTTGAATGTAAGAAATCTAACATTTTTTATATTGGTCAGAGTTGGTTTAATAACGTAATGTCGAGATTCTGGAAAAGTGATAAGTGTATTCACAGTCAGTATCATCTACTTTGAATTTATGCCAGCCGCTCTCAACAATCGACTCTTTAGTTTTCATCATGGCGTTAATACGTGCATCTCTGAATTTAAATGGCACTAAATTTAATTCGTTGCTCAAAATCATTAGGCTTTGCGCACGAAAACAGTCGTGATAGTTAATAATTTTGCCGAAATTTCGATAGAAGATGGCTTCTGTTTCAATGCTGCTTCGTTCGTAATCAGCAAAACGATTGATCGCAGGCGCAATATAAAACAAAACGATGCTGCTGGCTGCTACTTTTATCCATAATTTGTTGCCTTCGATTTGCTTGGTAACAAACCACAAACTAATGATGTAACAAAATGGCAAACAAATACCGAGATAGCGACTCACTAAACCGTGCCCTAGGCGAATAGGATACACAGGGAATATAAAAAAGGTGGTCAAGGCCATAAAACTAAGTAAAAAAGTGGCCACCACATATTCTGGCCTAATGGCACCCGCGGGCGTCAATTTATGTTGTGCAACGGTTATCAACGCAAACAAAAAAGAAGCATAGTAAACAGTTGAAGACATACCGGTTGCAGTTGCCCATCGCATGGTGATACCACTATCAAAATAGCGCGTTTGTTGAGCCACATAATTTGGATCGCTGAGCATAATCTGCACGTGCGACCCTTGGTTGGCAATCGCATATATTCGCCCGAGTATCGGAAACCCGTCACTAATCCAACTAAAAAACAAGGTTTCAAGTAAATACCCAACGGCAAAAACTAAACCCAGTATTTTTAGAGGCCGACCGCCCGCAATTTTCCACATCAACCACATGAATGCGGGTAAAAAAGCTAAATAGGTCTCTTTTACTCCGTATAACCAAAACACGCATAACGATATACACACAGACACCGCCGTGCTCATGTTTTTAGTTGTTGCTGCGTGTGTAAACAACAATAACAATAATCCGATCGGCAACAAGGATTGGCCCGTCGGCATAAGTTGAAAAGTCGCAAAAAATAGTTCGCTATCGTAATACCAGAGAACTAAAAACAAAATAGTTTGCCAAACGCCAATATACTTGAATACAAAGAAAGCAAATATTAGGCTAGCCAACAGTGTGGGGATGATTGAGGATAAAAAATAGTTTACGACGTCATCAGAAAATACTTGAATTATGAACGCTGCAAAAGCCCAATTTGCCCAACGCAAGCGATGATGACTGTCGTTTTCAAACGCGGTGAAGTCACCCATCACGAAACCACGCGCCCAGTCCCAGAGCACTACATTGTCCCAAATATTTGCAGGCGGGGGCGCAAGGAAATTGACCTTATACCATTGCCCCCAAAGGTAAACCGCCACGATCAATGCAAAAAGAGCCCACTTCAGGAAAGTTTCGCGATTTAAAATTATCATTTATTCTCAGATCCGAAAAGCGCTAGAAAGAATATCTATGGATGCTGATTATAAATCAGAATTTATTGACGATGTGCGAAAGTTCCTAAGATCAAATTAGGGGAATTCAATTAGATATGGGGTGAACAAACAAGCTGAAAGCAAGGCCAATATTGCGCAGCAATCTTTGACCCATATTATTAATTGATTGGGACTGACTTATGAGCGCAACTATTTATCAATCGCTGCTCTATTTATTAATCGCAGCGGCGCCCCACAACTTAGTGTACTTCTCGCAATGCAGTAGTAAGGTGGAGTACTCGTAAAAATTTGATGGCAATCTGTAAACCTGCTGGCCAGATGGCGATTCTAAGTTTGCCACGAACAAAGCGCCGTCCATTGCATTTCTATTGGTAAGGTCTTCAACAGGGGTATTACTTAGAACAAACTTTAAGTCTGGAGCATTACGTGTTTTAAAATCATCATCAAGTATTAGATATGCGTAACCATTACGCGCTTCGATCAACCATTCACCAGCAATTTTTTGACCCTTTTTTGTCCACTCACCGCGGATTGGATCAATCGCTCTAAGACTAGACGGAGCAATAAAAGGTTGTTCTGCTACTGACTCAGTGCTTAAGGAATTTTCTGCCAACGTTGTGGCCACATCTTCTTTCCCTGGGTTAATGCTAGCGGCCTGTTCGGCTGCTAAATCTTGTGCTTCGTTGACAGTTTTTTGTTCAGCTAAATTTTGCAAAGCTTGATTTGCGGCCTCCGTACTTTGCTCCAACTCAGCAACACTCTTTTGCTCGTTTTCTAATTCAAGCTGATCGCTAACACTGTCAATTATCGCGAAAGAACCTTCGCCGTCAAACTGAGAGCCATCAGCGTCTAATTGAGAGCCATCAGCGTCGCGAGAGCCCTCAGCGTCTAAAGAGCCATCTGCGTCTAATTGCGAATCAGTATCAAATTCAGTTTTTTCAGCGGTCGTAACGACATTGCTTACTGTTGGTTGATCCGATTCAGAACATGCTGAAAGCAATAACAGTACACTGAGTCCGATTGTCAAAAAATAGGTAGTTTTCATTGCGGTCAAATATTGAGGTTAAATGTTGCGGTAAATTTTTGTATGAATAAATCGTGTTGTTAAACCATACTGAATTACGATAAGTCTGCTACTAAGTTTAAGTCAACACTTCCAGCTGCAGGAGAAATATAACAAAGTTTTATACCTTTCTTTTAGATGACAGGGTTGTAAGGGAAAGCGAAGAAGTTTACAGAGGAAAAGCGTTTGGCCAAAAAAAACCCTGCCGATTTAGCAGGGTTTATTCTTAAAACCAGCAGGCCAATCTAAACAAAAAAATATGCCTCGAAAGCTATACCTTCAAGCTATACCTTCAAGCTATACCTTCATGCTTATTACCTTCCAGCTATGTTACCTTCCAGCTATGCCTTTTTAGCTGCGTCTTTTTCTTTTTGGTCCGCAATCACTTCTTCAGCAACATTACGCGGGCATGGCATATAGTTTTCAAATTCCATTGAGAACTGGCCACGACCGGAGGTCATAGTGCGCAAATCACCAATGTAGCCAAACATCTCGGCTAGTGGCACACCCGCCTTAATGCGCACGCCAGTGGGAGTCAAATCTTGAGATTTGATCATGCCACGACGACGGTTTAGGTCTCCAATCACGTCGCCAACGTTGTCCTCAGGTGAAAATACATCAACCTTCATAACTGGTTCTAGAATTTGCGCACCGGCTTTTGGTAAAGTCTGCCGATAGGCGCCGCGAGCCGCAATTTCAAACGCTACTGCCGACGAATCCACCGCATGAAAACCACCATCGAGTAATGTTACTTTCACATCTTCCGTTGGGAAACCGGCCAACACACCTTTGTCCATTGAATTTGCGAAGCCTTTTTCAATCGCTGGCCAAAATTCGCGAGGTACATTACCGCCCGTAACTTTGGATTCAAATTCAAATCCAGAACCGGCTTCGTTTGGCTCAATAATGTAGTCGATTTTACCAAATTGACCCGAGCCACCCGATTGTTTCTTGTGCGTGTAACTGTCTTCAACCGCTTGTGTAATAGTCTCACGGTAAGCTACTTGTGGGGCACCCACTTCGCACTCAACGCCATGCGTACGTTTCATAATATCGACTTTAATATCCAAGTGAAGCTCGCCCATCCCTTTTAAGATGGTCTCACCCGACTCTTGATCTGTTTCAACCACAAACGATGGGTCTTCAGCGACCATTTTACCCAGTGCAATACCCATTTTTTCAGTTGCAGCCTTGTCTTTAGGAAACACCGCCATTGAAATAACAGGATCTGGAAACACCATGGGCTCTAAAGTAATAACGTCTTTAGGCTCACATAAAGTATGACCAGTTTGAACATTTTTCATACCAACGATAGCAATAATGTCGCCAGCCTGGGCCTTGTCCAATTCAATACGGTCATCGGCGTGCATTTCAACCATCCGGCCAACTCGCTCAGTTTTACCAGTAAACGAATTAAGAATCGTGTCACCTTTATTCAATACGCCTGAATAAATTCGCACGAAGGTCAAAGCACCAAAGCGATCATCCATAATTTTAAAAGCCAACGCTTTAAACGACTCGTCAGGATCAACAGTAGCTAAACGGCCAGTCTCATTGCCCTCTTCATCAACAATGGGTTGAGCGGGCACTTCAGTAGGACTAGGTAAATAGTCGACAACGGCGTTCAAAACTAATTGAACCCCTTTATTCTTGAACGCTGAACCACAATAGGTTGGGAAGAACATTAGCTCATTAGTACCTTTGCGAATACAGGCTTTGATTTGTTCAATCGACGGTTCTTCGCCTTCCAAATAAGCTTCCATTACGTCATCGTCGGCTTCCACAGCGGTTTCGATTAATTTCTCGCGATACTCTTCAACTTTGTCTGCCATATCGGCAGGCACTTCACCTTCTTCAAATTTAGTCGGATCACCAGAATCATCCCATACGTAAGATTTGCGCTCCAATAGATCTACCACACCTACAAAGTCGTCTTCGATGCCAATCGGTAAAACCATTACTAAAGCATTGGCCGCTAATACATTTTCAACTTGATCGACGACTCGATAAAAATCTGCCCCCATGCGATCAAGCTTATTGACAAAGATTACGCGCGCAACCTCCGATTCATTCGCATATCGCCAGTTAGTTTCAGATTGGGGCTCTACTCCACCTGAGCCGCAAAATACGCCGATTCCACCATCAAGCACTTTCAAAGAACGATAAACTTCAACAGTGAAGTCTACGTGGCCGGGGGTGTCGATGATATTCATACGATGGCCCGCCCATTCGCAGCTGGTAGCAGCCGACTGAATGGTAATACCACGCTCTTGTTCTTGCTCCATGAAGTCAGTGGTGGCTTCACCATCATGCACTTCACCGATTTTGTGAATCTTGCCAGTTAAGCTTAAAATTCGTTCGGTGGTGGTCGTTTTTCCCGCGTCTACATGCGCGAAGATACCAATATTTCTATATTTCGATAGGTCAGCCATGATGGTCTCTCAATGCTACGTTTCACTTATTCAAAAAAATTAAGGTGTTGAGCAATACCTGCCCAACACCAATGCGTGCGCGATTCTACATCAAGTTAAGCCCTAGGTCTAAGCCAATAAATCAAAAATTTAGCCTATAAACAGGCATTGTTTGCTATTAGCGTGATTTGCCCTAAAAAATATGAAAAAACCCTTTTATTTCCAAAAGTTAAGAAAGCTGACCCTAACTTGCCGGTTCTTATATAGTCGATACATCTTAAATTGTTAAAGATCGTAAACAACAATTCATAAGCAACAGTTTAAGAAGCATCAAAACTACTAATACTTATATTCCCAAAATTCCCAAAACTACTAATCCCTACAACTACTTATACCCGAAACTGACTATGAATATTCTAAGCCAAAGCCCAGGAATAACTGTAATTGTTGAAAACAAATCGAGCGGCAACATACAAAGCTCACAACGTGAAGATAATAGTGATTATTCTTTATTATCGGTTTACGAAACTTCGGAAAACCCATTGATTCGTGAACTGGTTGGTACCTATACCTTAGACGGCTCTGCAGACAAGGCCGCTTAAACACTACTAAATATAGTAAAAACCTAGCTTACTCGAGACCGATTGAGTTAGGGTATCTTTTCTCCACAGCCGCTCAAGCTGGGTGCCTAGCCGTGTGATCCATAGGCATTACGCGCTTTAGGCAGGTATTGTTAGCTAACGAATAATGCTGTGAGTACAGCATTATTAAGCCTTCGCTGTTTTTGACCCCCTTTTTGCTACCCCCTTTTTGTGCTGATGTTCGCATAAATACCCCCGTGCATCTCTTTTCAGAAGTCCCACCAAAACTACAATTTTGTATATAAATGTTGAATAAATGTAATAAATAGCTCTATAATCGCCGTACTTGAAAGTGCGACGCTATTTATGCACAACAGATTGATCTAGTACTCTTTAGTACAAATTAGCTGAAGGTGGAGTTTTAAGTACAGTAATAGAAGTGTTATCACCTCTGTTAACTTTAATTAAATCAACATCCATCGACACAATTTGTGTTGTCAGAATTGAATATAAGGCTTTGCAGCGCTAAAGCACTGTATCTTAAAAGATAAGCCTTAAGAAAGAGCTTCATTAGTAACTCAGTTTACATATCTACCCGCTTCATTTCACGTACCACGACGAGCTACCTTTTTATTTGGCAGTTCGAGATTTATAAACTGATTGGAAATACTAACTATGGCTACATCTACTGGAACCGTTAAATGGTTCAATGAAACTAAAGGCTTCGGCTTTATCGAACAAGAAGGCGGCC
>CAZJWW010000041.1:0-18050 GCA_964549895.1 uncultured Gammaproteobacteria bacterium | reverse complement strand
CTACTAAAATCAAAGCGAAATGGTTTATTACTTCAGATACTCTTTTAGGCACTGACCCTTTTAGCTTTAAAATTGTTGGATCGAATAAATTATCTATTGGATTAAGGTTGGACTTTATCTCCGGGCAGTAATATCGAAATTCAGGAATAGTTTCTAGAGACACTCTAGGGGAGTTCGTTTGATGTAATGGCAAGGTTTGAATGGACATAGTGTCCGTATATAATATATATGGTTATCTGTCTTTATATTATATATGATTGGTAGATCCGATCATCAGTGGTATAGGCTGGGTGAGTGAGCTGATTGAAATCGCCGGTGGCGAAGATTGTTTTAGCGACAATGCCAAACACCAAGATGGTAAAAGTCGAATTGTCGCTGATCCCCTAACAGTGGTTGGTAAAAAACCCGATATTATTATTGGCTCTTGGTGCGGCAGAAAATTTCATCCAGAGAAAGTAGGTGAACGCCCAGGGTGGAACAAGGTACAAGCGGTGCTGGATAAAGAGGTCTACGAAATAAAATCAGCTCATATCTTGCAACCAGGGCCAGCGGCACTAACCGATGGCCTAGATCAATTATTTGAAATTACGTCAGCTTGGCATAAAAAGCGAAGTTCGAAAATATACCTACAAGCTGAACAGCAAGCCTAGTAAGAGTTGCATTACCACTGCCAATAAAAGTGAAGATAGATCGCTTAATGTCTATGATATAATTTGACTATGCAGCCACGTTCTCGCACATGTATTTTATTCTTGCTGGTATTTGCCATGGCGAGTACCGCCTATGCGTCTGCGGTCAGTGCAAGTACGTTAGTGCCTGCTGATTGCATGATGCATATGATGGATGACGATGAATCGCCGATGGACGCTGAGTGCGAATGCTCTATGTGTGACATGCAATGCTCACGCTGCGGAATGGAACTCGCACATTCATCATCATTAATACTATTAGCTGCGGGCTCCAACGCTCTGCAGATAAGCACCAACGCTCATTATCGAATCTTTATCCAACGCTTAGAGAGCGTCAGTCTAAAAGATCCCTTCCCCCCTCCAATTACCTAACTAGTTATTGAGTTTTGTAGGCGAACTTCGCCTATTAATAATACGCAGCGCAAAACCATTACGTTTTTGCACTGCATCACTAGTTAGTTACATGAAACACACAAATAATTTGCGCCTTCAATTTAGGCATTCGCTTGCCATACTGAGTTTGGCATTGAGCAGTGTCAATTGCCACGCGGTTCCAATTACCTTTAATAGCGCTTTGCCCGTAAGTCAAAACGAATGGATTGTCCGAGGCCTAGTCACTATTGATCAAAGCTCTTCAGCAGATGTTGATCGTCGACAGCTCAGCTTGATTTCAGTGCTGGGCTATGGAATTAGCTCTAAGTGGTCGGCGTTTGGGGTTTTGCCAATACGTGATGTTAGCCTCAGTATAAATACGCAGAGTACTACTGGTCAGCGGAAAAACGATTCAGCGATTGGAGATACCGAGCTTTTTGGTCGATACGAAGCCCTACGCATTGATAATTTGGGCTCGACCTATAGAGTCGCTACCTTCGCGGGCATTCGCTTACCGACAGGAGAACTGGGTTTAAGCAGTGATGGAACAACTGACATTTTCGGTGGCGTAATTTATACCTCTGCTAATGTCAATCGTAATTTCAATGTTCAATTACGCTATGACCTAAATGGGAATGACAATCAATTTAGTGCCGGCGATTCGTTCAATGCAGACCTATCTTGGCAACGAAGAATCGCGCCGCAGAAAATCACAGCGCGTACTCTTGGGTTTTGGTTTGCTGCACTTGAAACCAATTTAAATTATTCGGCGCGCAATCGCTTTGCAGATCAACTAGATGCAGACTCTGGTGGGTTTACAGCGTCTGTATCTCCTGGAATTCAATACATCACACGACGATGGACTGCTGAAATGGCAGTTCGCATACCACTTATTCATGACCTCAACGGTGCGGCTCTTGAGCCAGACTACACAATTTTTACTGGTATCAGAGCCAACTTTTAATATTGGAATAACTTATGAAAAAATTACTTACCTTAATTGGCGCAATCTTTGCTTTAACAGGCGCCCACGCTGAGGAGCTCGTTCAATACGATTTGCGCATTGACGGTATAACTTGCCCGTTTTGCGTAGCTACATCTGAACAGGCTTTGCAGAAGATTGACGGAGTTGAACTTATTAGCAGTAATCTGGAAACCGGGACTATTTCTGTGTGTGGAGCAAGATCTTTAAGTTTCGACGAACAGCAGCTTACCAAATTGTTTCGCGACAAGGGTTTTACCTATCGAGGTTCGACACTTGCTAAGGCTTGCTCGATTGACGAAACGGCAGATGAATAAGTCTCAAACAAGCCTTATTGATAAAAGCCGGTGGGGGTGGCTCATTCTATTTACATCATCCGCTACGCTAATCTGCTGTGCCCTACCTATCTTGCTAGTAACGCTCGGGCTTGGTGCAGTATCAGCGAGTATATTTTCCACGCTGCCCTTCTTGGTTATTTTAGCCAAACAGAAATCATGGATTTTTATTGTCAGTGGCGTATTGCTCATTGCAAGTGCGTGGTCACTATTTAGACCCAACAGAGCCTGCCCCGCTGATCCCGAATTAGCGGAACTTTGTAATCAAACCCACCATTTCAATAAACGCATCTGGTGGTTTTCAATAACGCTTTGGTTGATTGGTTTTGCCGCAGCGTATCTGTCGCTGCCAATTTTGACTCTATTAAGTGGTTAACGTGCACTACCCTGAGTGAGTCATATACCAGTCGCAAAATTGCGTACAAAACTTTTCATTTTCTGAGAAAGGCCCTGGTCGATAGTGTTTTGATTTGACCCCAGCATTCATCGACATGCACAAACCTACATCTTCTTGGTTAGTGACTTTCCATACCTCGGTCAAATGATCCTCAGTGTAATCTTCACCTTCGACTGCATCGCCGGCAACTATCCATGAAGTATAAAGCTCACAACGATCTTCACTAATGGGTAAAACCCAGTTAGCAGCAATATGATCTGACACAAAATGAATCCAAGCATTTGGGTTGAACCAAAAGGAAAGTGTGCCCTCGTCGTAGTCTTGGTCTGCAAACGGACCAATGGTTTTTTTGCTGACGGGTTTACCATCGAAGCTAATCGACTTGAACCCTTCGGCCATGGGGTATCTTGCTACCCTAACTTCGGGACAGTTTTCAAACGCATCTTCTTGCCATGCAAGCCCCGACTTCTCCCATCGAGCAACGGCGTTTTTAAATAAAGCATCATAAGCAGGAGAGCTAGCCCCATTAAAACTTGACGGATCAAACAGCTTAAGCAATTGTTTGTGATTCGCGGAACAATGACAACATTCTCGATTATTAATCATTACCATCAACCAATTGGCGTCTATGGTTTCGCGGTGATGGTAAGCCGTTTTATAACCAACTTCGCTTTTACCAAGAGTAAATGGATTGGTGTATGGCGCGAGCACAGCCTGCGCGGCACTCATATCTTGATCGTTAGCTTCTGAGTCTAAACAAGCAAACAACATTCCATCTATTTCATGTATGGGAATTTGATCAAGCGCAAAATCCTTGCCTTCAGATTCGTGAAATTCAACCGACATACCCACAGCGCTACGAAGCGCACCGCCGTTTAAATCATAAGCCCATTGATGATTAGGGCAAATAATACTGGCGGCACATCTGCCGATATTATTATCAATTAGTCGCGCGCTTTGATGCGCACAGCGATTGACCAAACAACGAATTTTGCCGTCACTGCCATGTACGAGAAAATACTCTTCATCAAACAGGTTAAACTTAAAATAATCTCTTGGCTTAGACACATCAGCGCGAGTGCCAACAAAGAACCATTTGTTTGCAAATAATGCCTGCATCCGTGACAGGTTTGAAATTATTTCGGAGGGAAATCCTCTACCTGATTGGTATTTCATAGAATCGCGACAAATCTATACTCAACTACCACAAGTATAGCTACTGCCGCGATTATAAAAATTTGTCTAAGCGACTCCTTTTATAATATTTGTGTTCACCACAACAGGTTCATTCATTACTGAATGATTTTAATCATCTGGCCCACTGTCGGTTCACGATCGGGATAGAGATCGTTAATTAACCGAAGTTGCGCTTGTGCGTATTCATCGAGATTTGATCGCTGAGCAAGACTCGCTACAGTATCACCAGCTCTAGCCCTGACCAACTTGATCTTCCGCCCCGTCGCCAATTTTTGTTCGCTAGCAGTTAAACGACGTACACTTTTGGTGACATCAAAAAATGTTTGATTGGGTAAGGCATCTTTACCTAGGCCGGTAAATACAAAAGCCTGATCACCGCGCCCTACTGCACTAACGCGAACATTTTGTTGTTGCTCGCCATTAGTGATAGTAGCAACACCCGCATAGGCCTGGTCTTCAGAGGTTGAGAGGTTTTGACCATCTCGAAAAGCCGGAAATTTGCTACTTAAATATTGAGCGGGCTGAGCTTGTAATTTATCCATTCTCATAATAATTGCCTGACCACCGTCTGGAGCAATAGCGGCAAACTGACTAGCACCGTTTTGCATGCGCCAACCTTCAGGAAACTCTACAAATAAATTTAAGCCCTTATGATAAAACTTATTACGACGAGTAATGCCTTGGCTCTCACTTTCACCATAATCCATACCATCGGTT
Organism: uncultured Gammaproteobacteria bacterium; assembly: GCA_964549895.1. Classification (GTDB taxonomy): domain Bacteria; phylum Pseudomonadota; class Gammaproteobacteria; order Arenicellales; family Arenicellaceae; genus Arenicella. The sequence goes on along the minus strand of CAZJWW010000041.1, from coordinate 13,361 downwards.
AGGCGCAGAAATTCGCCATCATCGGGCACCGGTTGACCAGTATCACGAAATCTATCAGCGGCCTTAATAACTTCTTGCAAGCGTTTATCGTTTTTGGGGTGAGTTGAAAATAAGCCATGATAGCTCTGATGTTCTCGGCCTTCAGCTCTGGCTCGCTCAGCGGCGAACAACTCCTGATTTTTCAAAATACCGATAACGCCAATCATGTCATCAACCGGATAATTGTTTTTAGCGATGTATTCAGCGCCCAATCGGTCTGATTCCAGTTCCTGAGTTCGTCCATAACCACTTAATAACGCCCCGCCTAAAACTTGAGAGGCTTGAGCTATTTGACTACTGCCAGTTAATATCGCAGCGGCGGCTGATCCAACCCCAGCGATTTGCTGCTGTGCCGCACGTTGTGCACCATGGCGACCCGTCACGTGACCAATTTCATGACCAATTACTCCGGCAAGATGGGCCTCTTTGGTCATGTACGCCATTATGCCACGAGTGATATAGATATAACCGCCTGGTAATGCAAACGCATTGACCTGTGGACTATCAAGCAAAGTAAAAGTAAAAGGTAAATCAGGTCGATGACTTGTCTTAGCTAAGCGCTGCCCAATTTTATCAATATAGGCCTGCAAGCTAGGGTCATCATATACAGTGTATTGTTTGAGAATTTCAGGGTGAGTCTTAGCACCGACGCTTAGTTCCCACGACTCAGACATAGCGAATTCTCTTTTCCCCGATACCGGGTTTGTTGAACAACCCGCTATAAACAAGAGTGCGACTAAAAGGCTCGTGAAACGTAACAACATAATAATCCTCCTAAAAAAATATTCTCAATTACAGGGTCTTACGAAATTAAAAGCCTAGCGAAATGGCGCTAATAACATTTCATCAACTTTTTCGTAACGTTGACTGGGGTCTTGTAAACCAATTTTCATCGCTACATGACCCTCATCTGGGATATCAGTATAGGTACCAAATAGCTTGTCCCACCAAATTAAAAAGAAACCGTAATTTGTATTTTGCTCACCAATCTTAGTCGAATGATGAGCACGATGAACATCTGGTGTAGCGATTATCAAGCGCAGCTTACTATCTAACCATGCAGGTACGGCTAAATTGCTATGATTAAACGCCGGACCTACAAACAATAATAATTCAAAGATAATAACGGCTAGAACTGGCACGCCCAATAGCAATACCAGCAAGGATTTGTAAACAAGTGATAAAAGCAACTCAATTGGATGAAAACGAATGGCTGTGGTTACGTCCATATCATGATCGGCGTGATGAACTTTATGTAACCGCCACAAAATTCCCCACTTATGAGTGGCTACGTGTTGCCAGTAAATAGCGAAATCGAGCGCAATAACGCAAAGCAAAACCACCAATGGAAATGCTAGAAAAGGAAAAGCATTAAATAAGCCTAGCGAATTTTCTCTGGCATAGGCGGCGACCGCGATCAGACTCAATTGCACTACCAATCGCATAAATATGCTGTTCACTACGAACAATAAAAGATTGTGAATAATTCGCGGATAACCGCTTTGCGTCAGCGACCGCCTGGGCATCAATGTCTGAAGAACGAATAAAACGATAAAACAAACAAAGGGAGCAATACTTACAACACCATTGAAATTCACGGCTTTACTTTAGTACGCGCTTTCCTTCAAGCCAATGAATGATAGGCTCCCATTCCTTCATGTCTACCTTAGCTTCAGACAATGGCATTTCAAAAATGCCAACTCCGGTATCGGCGGCTTTAATATAGTTTTGCGAATTACGCAGTGCGCCCACAAAAGGTACATCCAGTTTTTTCAAAAACTTCACCAATGACGTATGAGACTGATAATTTTTTTGCGTGCGGTTCGCCACCACACCAATAATGGCTTTTGAATTGTTTACTCGTACTCTGGTTACTATATCAGCCACAAAACTAGCGGCGACTCGCATATCTATCGCACTGGGTAAAACAGGAATAATCACCACATCTACTAATTTAATTAATCGCGCTACTTTAGCTGAATCCGTGCGTGCAGGCGCATCATAAATAACTCTCTGAGTATCCAGCTCTGGATATATTTTTCCCTTTAGGCCATTGAAACCCTGAATGTGATTTTCTTCTTTCGGGCGTACTCGCAACCATTGCATACTGGACTGTTGAGGGTCTAAATCGATCAGCGCCGTTGAAGTATCCCATACCGCATAATAGGTCGCGAGATTGGTTGCAATCGTGGTCTTGCCACAACCGCCTTTGGGGTTTACGACTAGAATTGAGCGCATGATCGATACCTATGGGTTTGTAATTATTGGGGTCAGGATACTATTTTTTGATTTTATTGCCAAACCTAACGTTTAAGGAGCGTAATTCAGAGCCTAGTTTGGCGTAAATTATAGGGACTCTAAGCCATTCACTATCTTTTATAACGAAGCCAACAGCCCAAACCAAATAATGCCACCAACCCAAGCATTATTTAAAAAAGCTTGAAAACAGGCTGCAGGTTCGCGGTCTCGTACCAACCATTGTTGGTAGCCAAAGAGTATTGCTATGAGTAATAAACTGACCAAAAATGCGGAAGACAAATTCAACAAAGTCATTAAGAGAAACCACAGCAACACCACGCTGATTTGCAGCACTGCTAATATTACCTTATCGAATCGACCAAAAAGAATAGCACTAGACTTAACTCCAATTTTTAGATCGTCTTCTCGATCAGACATGGCATACACGGTATCAAACATGAGCACCCATATAAAATTAGCAATAAACAGCAATGTAAAAATACTATCAAACGATTTATCCAAGGCCACATATACCATTGGAATACCAAACGAAAACGCCAAACCAAGTACCAGTTGCGGCGCTTGAATGAAACGCTTCATAAAAGGATAAGCAATTGTGATCATAACGGCGGGGATTGACCACGGCCACACACGAGGCGGCAACAAAACTAATAACCCCAGTGCTACGAGACACAAAAATACAAATAATGCTAAGGCCTGTTTTGCGGACACATAGCCAGCCGCAATCGGCCGAGATTGAGTTCGATCAACCAAAGGATCTATTTCTCGATCAGCATAATCGTTTATTACACAGCCGACAGAACGCATGACGACAACGCCTAGAGTAAATACCCATATAAATAACCCGCTGGGCCTGCCCTCTGCAACTATCCATAGCGCCCAAAGAGTGGGCCAAAGCAACAACAACCATCCAACGGGCTTCTCCATTCGCATCAAAGCCAAATAGTGAGGCAGGTTTTTAAACATAATAGTCAGTCTTAGGCATTGGCATAGTTTTCCTTGCTACCGATCCAGCGTTCAATCAAGGGTTCAATAAAGTCGGGTGACCGTAAGGTCAATTTGGAAGCACAATCATCAATAATGGGTAACAAATGCTGGTCTCGAATAAGGTCGGCTACTTTAAAACTTATGCTGCCGGTTTGTCGAGTCCCTAGTAACTCCCCTGCACCTCTAATTTCAAGATCTTTTTCTGCAATAACAAAACCATCGTTAGTTTCGCGCAGAGTTTGTAAACGAATTTTGGCATGTTGACTCAATGGAGTTTCATATAACAAAATACAAAAAGATTGTTCGCTGCCCCGCCCGACTCGCCCGCGTAATTGATGCAGCTGAGCCAAACCCATGCGCTCTGCGTTTTCAATAATCATTAAACTGGCATTTGGTACATCAACACCTACTTCTATAACGGTGGTGGCCACTAACAAATCAATTTGGCCTGCGCGGAAAGCGGTCATTACCTCCTCTTTCTCTTTTGGCTTCATGCGACCATGCACTAAGCCCACTCGAACAGCGGTTAGACGTTCGCGCAACTCTACTTCAGTATCGGTAGCAGCTTGCGCTTCTAGAGCTTCGGATTCCTCAATTAGCGGGCATACCCAGTAAACCTGACGGCCTTGTTGGCACGCACTTTGAACCCTTTCGACCACATCGTCACGGCGACTTTGCGCAGGCATGACAACCGTCTCAACTAATTTACGCCCGGGCGGCAGCTCGTCGATACTAGAGACATCCAGATCGGCGTAAAATGTCATGGCAAGAGTTCTTGGAATAGGTGTGGCCGTCATGACCAATTGATGTGCCACACGGTCGGTCGGAGTTTTACTACGCAGAGCGAGGCGCTGCTCCACTCCGAAACGATGTTGCTCATCAATAACCACCAAGCCAAGTTGTTTATATTCAACCGACTCCTGAATCAAAGCGTGAGTACCAATGGCGACCAGTAAATCACCGTTGGCGAGGCGTGCCAAGGTAGCATTTTTTTGCTTAGCAGGCGTTTTACTGGCCAACCAGCCGACGTCTATATCCAATTCATTGAACCAAACACTCAAAGTTTTGTAATGCTGTTCAGCTAATAATTCAGTGGGTGCCATTAACACTGTTTGCACGCCTGCGCCAATCGCTTGCAACATAGCTGTCGCTGCAACTACCGTTTTACCGGAGCCGACGTCACCTTGAATCAACCGCATTGTAGGGACTTGAGTGGCTAAATCATCTGCAGTTTCAGCGCATACTCGTTGTTGTGCTTTGGTTAGTTCAAAGCCCAGCAGTGATAGAAAGCGGTGTTGCAATTTCGAATCGTGTTTTAATACCAATGCGCGTTCATGTTGTCTAAGTGCGCGCGATTTACGAAAACTAAAATGGTGCGCAAGCAGTTCCTCCAGAATCAAACGTTGATGGGCCACACTGGTGGCCTCATGCATAGTTCCTAAGTCGACACCTGTAGTGGGTCTGTGCAAAGCTTGCAAGGCTTTCTGCAAACTGGTGGCTTGATATACATCGCGAAATTCATCAGGTAAACATTCCATATCAACCAGTTCCTTAACTTGCGGCAAGGCTTCTTTAAGAACTTGATCGGTGATCTTGCGCCACAACTTTTGACTAATACCTTCCGTGGTCGGGTAGACCGGTGTTAATGTTTTATCCAAACCGCCGGTCGGTTGCTGAGTGCTGACTCGATATTCGGGATGAATCATTTCATAGCCTTTAACGCCTCGACGCGCTTCGCCAAAACAGCGCACCCACAAGCCTCGTTTGAAGGCTTTTTCTTGTGAGCGGTTGAAATAAAAGAGTCGTATCGTTAAGTTTCCGGTGCCGTCGCTAATACGAACTAACAGACTACGACGCCGACCAAACACTACTTGAGCGAGGTCGATCTGACCAATAACTACTGTTGATGTACTATGAGTTAGTGCACCTAACTCTGTCACCGAAGTACGATCCTCATAGCGATGCGGTAAGTGAAATAAAATATCTTGTACGCAATTTACATGCACGCGTTGCAACTTGCCCGCCATCTGTGGCCCCACACCCGCTAACTGAGTAAGCGAACCCTTTATTTCAAGAGACATAAGTTTCTAAAGACATAAACTTCAATAGTCATAAATAAAATAGTCATACGCAAATTCCTTTTGCTCTATTGCGCATCGCAATAGTAATTTTAGTAACTAATTCACACACAAAATAGCGTCAATTTCAATACTTACACCCTTGGGTAAAGCGGCTACCTGCACAGCGGCACGTGCTGGAAATGGTTCGGAAATATACTCCGCCATTATTTCGTTAAGCTCGGCAAAGTGATTAAGGTCAGTTAGATAAACAGTGAGTTTCACTGCATCTGCTAAGCAACTACCTGCCGCCTCCGCTACTGCTTTTAAATTCAGGAAGACTTGATTGGCTTGCTCACCAAAACCACCTTCTACTACTTGCATAGTTTCTGGGATGAGTGGTATTTGCCCGGAAACATACACTGTGTTACCCACGCTAACCGCTTGTGAATATGCACCAATGCCCTGCGGTGCATTTGCTGTTTGTATGACTTTCTTTTTCATCATTAAATTGTCGCATCACTATAATTGCAACACAAGTGAGGGAGCCGCTGATTTAATCAGGCACTAACCTTTATGACGAGTTACTTTTTCTACTCGAGTCAGACGGTAAATGGCCTTCATTACTTTGGCTAAATGAACACGGTCTTTAACATCGATTAAAAAATCAACCTTGACTAATTCATCGGCGCCGGTGTGCGTATCCACATGATTAATATTAGAGCCGTTTTCAGCAATCACTCGAGCTACCTCTGCAAATGAACCGGGCTCATTAGATAAATTAACTTCCAACCTAACCGTAAAAGTTTTATCGAGTTCTTCATCCCAATCGACCATCAAAAATTTATCTGGTTGTTTTCGCAACTCAGCGACATTGGGACAGTCAGTAGTGTGCACGGCCAAACCGTGGCCTGCGGTAAAGGAGCCAAGAATAGAATCACCAGGAACCGGTCCACAACAACGCGAATAGGTGATCAACATACCTTCAGAACCTCTAATAACCAAGGGCTCAGCAGCTAAGGCTTTATCTTCACCGCTGTGCTCACTTAGCATGGCAATTTGTCGAGCCACTAAATCTGGCGGTCGCCGGCCTAAGCCAACATCAACCAATAGGTCACTCCACGATTCTAAATCCAACTCGCGAAGCAATTGCTCTTGAAGTTTTTTGGTGATTTTTCTTCGCCCAAATAAACGCTGTTTTGTGGCGCCGGCTAATAAGCGCTTACCAAGCTTGAGAGCCTCTTCCTGAGTTTGGTGCTTGAGAAAGTTAAGAATATGCGAGCGTGCCTTAGCCGTTACTGCGTAGTTTAACCAGCCAGCATTGGGCCAAGAACTCTTCGACGTTGTAATTTCCACGGTATCGCCGTTGTGTAACACTGTTGGAAGCGACGCCATAGCTCGATTAATTCGTGCTCCAGTACAGTGATTACCAACGTCCGAGTGAACCGCATAAGCGAAATCCAAAGCAGTGGCTCCGCGTGGCATCTTTTTAATGTCGCCAGTCGGCGTAAATACATAGACTTTATCGGGATATAGGTCTGATTTGAGATGCTCCAAAAACTCACCAGGATTACCCGTGTGGTGATCTGGATCAAGCAAGTCTAATAGCCATTGTCGAGCTAACTGGTTATTGCCCTCGGCTTGCAGGCCATCAGTTTTATAAATCCAATGCGCCGCAACTCCTGCCTCCGCTATTTGATCCATTTCTTTAGTGCGGATCTGTACTTCTATATTATTACCCAATGGGCCAAACACCACTGTGTGTAAGGACTGGTAGCCATTGGCTTTTTGGATAGCAATGTAATCTACAAATCGCCCAGGAATGGGCTGATAGGAATTGTGAATGATGCCTAGGACGCGATAACATTCGTCGACCGTATTAACGATAATACGAAAACCATAAATATCAAAAAGATCGCTAAACGAACGACGCTTGGTAACCATTTTTCGATAAACGCTATAGACTGATTTACGTCGTCCTAATACTTCATAGCCCTCTAGTGGCGAACTTTTCAAAGTATTAGTTAAGGAAGATTTCAGCTTTTCAATGATCAATTTGCGATTTCCTTCACGTCGCTTAATTTGATTGCTAAGCACTGCGTGTCGCATAGGATAGAGATAACTAAAGCATAAATCTTGTAGTTCGCTAGCCCAATCATAAAGACCCAAGCGCTCTGCAATAGGGGCGTAAACCTCCAGCGTTTGCTTGGAGATACGCTTTTGTTTGCTGGGGCGCATAAACTCCAGAGTACGCATGTTGTGGAGACGGTCGGCCAACTTAATAATCATAACGCGCACGTCTTTCGACATGGCCAATAGCATTTTTCGGAAGTTCTCTGCTTCCGCTTCTTCCCTGGAGTCAAACTTAATTTTACCAATCTTGGTAACACCATCGACCAATAAAGCCACATCGGCACCAAACTGTTCTTCGATATCCTTTTGGGACGCGTCTGTATCTTCCAGTACGTCATGCATTAACGCAGCCATGATGGTGCGCGAGTCCATTTTTAACTCAGCAAGCGTATCTGCAACTTCTATGGGGTGATGAATATAGCTTTCGCCGGATCGCCGCATCTGGCCACGATGCGCTTTCTCAGAAAACAAAAATGCCTGATAGACTTCGTCAATTGCTTCTTGTGGTAAATATTCAGCCAGCCGCCCTCTGCATACAGCCCGTATGGCTTTTTCGGGTGACGGTGAGAAAAACCGTCGAGTTATACTGGACGCTTCGTTCACTCTGCTTGACCTGTGTAATTGACCTCAGTGCTTAATTTAAACACCTAGAAACTAACAAATTCGAGACGTACATCTTAGAGGCTCACGTTTTGTAAGGCTCTTCATGTCATGGTTTTATAAACCAGTGTTTAAAAACCATGTGACGAAAAACAATTACTCGGCAGTAGAATCCGTTTTTTCAGGTGTTTTTTCAGCCGTATCTGAACCGACTAGTTCAGCTTGTAATGCAGCGGTAAGCGCGTCTAATTCGTCTGGGCCATCACTTTCTTCTTCAGCCACAAATTCGAGAATTTCTTCTTCGATTGTTTCATCAAGAATATCACGCGTGACCAAACCTTCGGCAATTTCACGAAGGGCAATAACCGTAGGCTTGTCTTTCTCTTCTTCAACAAAAGGGGTAGCACCCAAAGAAATTTGGCGCGCACGCTTGGTGGCAACCAAAACTAACTGAAAGCGGTTATCCACATTGGTTAAGCAATCTTCAACTGTAACTCGAGCCATGATTAACTCCTAAATCTATAAAAACTGGTTATTCTAATTTCAAAATACGGTGTCTGCATAAAATCAACGTAAGCCCTAAACTCACTTATAAACGTATTAACAGCCTTGAGCATCACTTATTAACAGCCTTGAGCGTTAGTTATTAACAGCCCTGAGCGTTAGTTATTAACAGCCCTGAGCGTTAGTTATTAACAGCCTTGAGCGTCACTTATAAACAGCCTGAGCGTCAGTAATGAAAAGCTAAGAAGCTAATAATTGATCAATGTCCACCGTAAGGGGGCGTAGTCTATCACTTTGTCCTTCTAGTATCAGGGTTAAATCGTCTAAAGCATCATTAAATTGATCATTAATAACAATGAAATCTGCTTCGCGGCAGTGCTTCATCTCAGCGACGGCTTGACGCATACGGTTTTGAATAACATCTTCAGTATCACTGCCGCGCGAACGCAAACGGCGTTCTAGCTCGGATATGGATGGCGGTAACACTGAAATGCTAACGGATTCGGGTATAGCTGAACGAACATTGCGCGCTCCTTGCCAATCTATATCCAATATCACATTCAGGCCTTTCTTCAGAAAACCCTGTACAGCTAACTTAGAGGTACCGTAGTAGTTGCCATAGACTTGGGCGTATTCAAGGAAAATGTCCTGATCGACCATCTTAAGAAACTCTGGCTGATCCGTAAAAAAGTAATCTTCACCGTGTACTTCATCGGCTCGCCGCTGGCGGGTGGTGTGCGATACCGACATAATAATATCTCGGCTATTCGCAATTAGCGCGCGCGATAAGCTAGTTTTACCTGCCCCCGACGGAGCAGAAATAATAAAGAGTTTGCCAGTCACGTTTAAATAGAATTACGTTGGTGGAACCGATTCTGCTGATTCGTAAAATGCATAAGACCTGAACTGAGAACTAAATAAATTAACTGGCGATATTCTACTCGAAACAAGGTCAGCGATGATAGACCGATTAATGGATAATGTTTTTGCACAAAAGTGAGTAATCAGTAATCGAATTAACCCTCGGGCTGCGTTATGATAGAGCCTACTAACCAAGCTAAACATAACTAAGCTAAACGTAGTTACTCACAATCGTCACTTCTTACTTCACCTAAACTTCACTTCTACTATCTTACATAAGCCTATGAAACAATTATCGCTAATTTTCGTACTCGCTTTATCAGTCGGTTTTGCCGGTTGCGCAACCACCAAGGGCGGCACCGCTGCCGAAAAACGCGTTGCTATCGACGCCATGCAAAACGATGTACTAACCGAATTGTACCTAGAAAAACCTGATGTTAAGTCGCAAATTGCCAATGCCGAAGGTTATGCGGTATTCAGCAATGTCAATGTAAGCTTGTTGTTAGCTAGCTTTGGCGGAGGATTTGGCGTTGTTAGAGACAATCGATTCGCTAGAAGAACGTATATGAAAATGGGAGAAGTGGGGGTTGGTTTAGGCGCAGGTGTTAAAGATTTTAGGATTGTCATGGTTTTTCATTCCAAAGCGGCCTTAGAGCAATTTACAGAAAAAGGCTGGACCTTCGGTGCTCAAGCTGACGCAGCGGCCAAATCCAATGACAAAGGCGCTGCAGTTGGTGGTGAGGCCACGCTCAAAAACGTGACTATTTATCAGCTGACTAAAACTGGCCTAGCCTTACAGGCGACCATAAAAGGCACCAAATTCTGGAAAGACGCCGAGTTAAATACTTATTAATTGCTGCTGATTGACCATCACTGCCGTCATTCCGACCGAGCGTAGCGAGCGGAGGAATATCCCCCGCTACGTAAATCGATTAAGGAGATGCTTCGGCTGGGCTCAGGATGACGCTCTATAACGATCGTACTTTAAAATTACGACCTTTAATTTTGCCATTCTGCAATTTTACTAACGCCTGCTTGATGACGCTGCGCTCTACTGCCACATAAGAGCTCATAGTCGAGATCTTAATTTTACCGACGTCACTCCCCTTTAATCCAGCCTCGCCGGTAAGTGCCCCTAATATATCGCCGGGACGTACCTTCTGTTTTTTTCCGCCATTTATTTGCAGAGTAATCATAGCCGGACGCGGCACCGTTTTGTTTAATACCGTTTTTGCTGGTAATGGCTCATTTTCAATATACATACCGATTTGTTCTCCCAAGGTTTTCAGCTTAAAGGCTTCCGAATCTGTATATAACGTAAACGCTTTGCCAGAATTACCGGCACGCCCGGTGCGACCGACGCGATGCACATGGACTTCTGAATCACGTGCGATTTGATAGTTAATCACCACGTCTACAGCATCTATATCCAAACCACGTGCCGCTACGTCGGTCGCGACCAATATCGACGCGCTCTTGTTTGCAAAGCGGGTGAGTACTAAATCACGATCGCGCTGTTCAAGATCGCCGTGTAACGACAATACGCCAAAACCCAATTCATCCAGGCTGTTTTTTAGGTATTGAACTTCTTGCTTGGTGTTACAAAAAATCAAACTCGATTCGGGTTCATGCTCCATTATCAATAAATGAATGGCCTTAAGGCGACCGCTGTTATCGACCTTATGAAAACGCTGATCAATATCCAAATTACCAACTAAGTCATCTACCTTCACCATTTTTGGTTGACTCATGACACGACCGGCAATCGCTTCTATGGTCGGTGGGAAGGTGGCACTGAATAGTAGTGTTTGTCGCCGACTGGGCAGGTCATCTATAATGGTATCTAAAGAATCTTGAAACCCCATATCCAACATACGATCAGCTTCATCTAAAACTAACGTTGTCACTTCGCTTAAGTTTATAGATTGCTTAACGATATGATCTTCCAAACGACCTGGCGTACCGACCACAATATGCGCACCCGACTCCAAAGAATTCGCCTGAGGACCAAACGCTACGCCACCACAGATACTCATAACTTTCACATTAGGTATCGCACGCGCTAAGCGACGAAGCTCATTGGCAACCTGATCCGCCAATTCACGAGTCGGACAGATGACCAAGGCTTGCACTGAAAATTTGCTCACATCGAGGCGTGACAGGATACCTAGCGCAAACGCAGCTGTTTTACCTGAACCTGTCTTAGCTTGACCAATTAAATCATCCCCATTTAAAACAATCGGCAGGCTATGCTCCTGAATAGGCGTCATCTGCTCATAACCGAGCGACTCCAAGTTACCTAGCATGGCATCGGACAATTCTAAAGACGAAAAAAGCGCTTGATTCATTTAGCTTGAACCGAGGTCTTAAGTACCTGAGCCTGGAGAATCAGTTCCTTCTAGACTGGATCCTTCAGGGCCTGCATCCAGGCTAGCCTTAAGCGCTGCTTTGGCCTCTTTTTGTGCCGCTGTTTTATCAGATCGGCGAGTCGAACGCTGCCGCTTTATTTGGTCATTTTTTTTACGCCTAACTCCATGTCGTTGATTACTGGAACTCTGCGTCTGAGAAAACTCTAGCAATGCCGTCTCGCCCCAAGCTATTGCTTGTTGCTCAGTTGCAAAGCCGCCCCGCTGTTTGGAAATAGTGGTTTTTTTTGACGTCACATGCCGCACAATTTGCGCAAGCCAAGCCTCACCTTCTTGAACCACAACACATTTATATTTTTTAGACTTAGCCATAATAGAGCTCAAAATTTGGTCAGCGCAGAGGCTAACAGTTTTTAGCCAATACACAACTTAATTTATAGCTGGTTTTACTTTTATAATTCTCAAATTACTGACAAAAGCACTACTCGATGTTCTGAACCTGCTCTCTCATTTGCTCGATCAGCACTTTTAAATCCACCGATGCTTTGGTCAGTCTTGAGTCGTGCGCTTTTGAACCTAAGGTATTCGCTTCGCGATTGAGTTCTTGCATTAGAAAGTCGAGTCGTCGCCCGGCGGGCTCGGGCTTAGCAAGCACCGCAGCTATTTCTTGCATATGTACATTTAATCTATCGAGTTCTTCAGCTACGTCGGTTTTTTGCAGAAAAATCACCATTTCTTGTTCTAGTCTCGAAGGATCCAGCTGGTCTTTAATCTCAGAAAATCTTTCTTCCAAGCGCGTTCGATAGCCAGCGCTTATTTCGGGTAAAAACGTTTCTACGTCACTTATTACTGCCTGCATACCGCTCAAGCGTTGCTCTATCAGCTCGGCCATTTTTTTACCTTCTTGAGCTCGCGATGCCAGCAAACCATCAAGCGCATCGTTGAGCACGCTAAGCAGGCTTTGTTTCATTAGCTTGGGATCAGCTTGCTTAGCCTGTAGCACGCCCGGCCAGCGCAGCACATCGCCGGCTTGAATGTCTTGCATATTCGGCAATTGTTCCTGCATTTGCGCTAGCAAGGCTTTTAAGTTAGCAACCATTTCAGGGTTAGGCTCCAAACTATTGGCTTCGTTTTCTTTTAAACGAATAAAACAATCAACTCTACCCCTTCCCAGCTTACTGCCTACTAACTCACGTAAAGCTCCTTCATGCACTCTTAGTTCTTCGGGCATTCTTGGTGCTACTTCCAAATAACGGTGATTTACACTGCGTAACTCGCAACTCAATTCACCAATTTCGGTATCAGTTTTAGCTTGAGCATAGGCAGTCATACTGTAGATCATTTACATATTTCCTTTATCAATACGATTTTCTCAATAAATCGTATCTAAATTAATCGGGTGTTAGGTTTGGCGCATTAGTCAATCAAAGACTATAATACCTGAATGAGTATTCTAAAACCCAAAGCCAAGCAAAAAGCTGTGCCAGCACTGCCGTTGCGACCGGATACTATGGTAGAGCAATACAAAATCGGCAGGGTTATTGGCGTTGGTGGT
>CAZJWW010000040.1:0-18056 GCA_964549895.1 uncultured Gammaproteobacteria bacterium | reverse complement strand
GCTGGGGGCCTAATTCAAGATATTCCAAAACCAAATAACTTTCGTGAACGGTTTGTCCGTGGAAGAATACTTTAGGTACACGAATTGCGTTCGATGACTCCATTTCAGACAAAGCCTCGGCTTCCGCGGCAAACATGGCAAGCGCAGATTCACCAATGTTAGTTTTAATAAAATATTCTGTTCCATCGGTTGCCGACACACAATAACTTTCATTGATATCACCACCCATCACTCTGCGAGAGGACGAAACAATTAAGTCATTGCCTATTTCACGTTTTAATTTTTCAGCAATTTGATTCCATTCAGGCATTCTTAAAGAGGTAATTGAGGTATGAGTTTAATTATAAATACCGGCCTTCGGTTTTAACTATTTTTTTTCAGCGGCCAAACGCGCTTGGATCATTAGATTTTTCATATTAAATACCGCCTCATACATGCCAGTCATCGAGGCTCGCGAGACGATGGCGTGTCCGATATTTAAACAAACAATTTCTGGGATCGCCGCGATGGCATCCACATTTCGATAATGCAGACCATGCCCCGCGTTAACTTGCATGCCTAATGAATAAGCTTGTTTAGCTCCATCTTGTAATCGTTGCAACTCTTCAGCTTGTTCTGCTTCAGCTATGTCGGCATAGCGCCCTGTATGCAGTTCCACAATATCCGCACCAACAATTTTGCTGGCCTCGATTTGTGCAGGTTCTGGGTCTATAAATAAAGAGGCTCTAATTTTTTGAGCTTGCAATTGCTTTACATATTCAGAGAGTTTGTCGATCTGACCAACAATATCCAACCCACCCTCTGTGGTTAACTCTGCTCGTTTCTCAGGAACAAGACAACATTCAAAGGGCTTCACGGTTTTAGCGATTTTAAGCATTTCTTCCGTCGCGGCCATTTCTAAATTCATTGGCAGCGCGACATTGCCTTTAATACTGTAAACATCATGATCTTGAATATGTCGACGGTCCTCACGCAAGTGCACCGTTACACCATCAGCACCGGCCTTGCGTGCAATCTCCGCGCCTGTCATGGGGTCGGGATAGTTAACGCCGCGTGCCTGCCTGAGAGTCGCAATATGGTCAACATTAACACCTAGCTGAATCGTCTTGTGATTGCTCATTGTGAAATTAAATAAGTTCTTTCGTGTTCAATAATCATCTAGTTGATAGATTTTGGGAAAAAGAGTTCACGGCTGATTATTTTTTTACTTCCTAAAGTTTGACTTAATATATCGCGCATCAAATGTTTACCTAGCGACGAGTTCGTTGACGATTTCTTGGCCATACTGAGAATGACATTGCCACCAATCGCGCCAACTTGAGATGAACCAATTCTAACGAAACCTTGGCTTGCTTGAAACCGATAGTGACATGATGAGTCAATTGGAGTTTTACCATCCGCTTCAAATTCGAAACTAATTTCATAACCTATTTCTTTCATCAGTTTCTGTTCGAAATCGCGCAAGGCATCGCCCAAATTATCGTCTTCATGGGCACTATTAAGAGCCATAATCGTAAGATGATAATCCTTGAATAACTTTTTATGCGGGTCGTGTCTATGCAATAGGTTCGCTATTAATTCATTGCAATAAAAGCCACATACCAATGCATCACCTTGGAGTTCATGCTCAATTAAATTAAACACGGACTGATCAATTTCTGCTGATGTTAGTGTGGGTATTTCACCCTTACCGGACCAGCTCAATAGCACCGGTTGAAACGGCAACAACACGCCTTTTAAATGAGATTTTATGCGTCGCGCTCCTTTAGCCATAAGAGCCAAACGCCCGTAGTCTCGACTGAAAACTTCAACGATCCAAGACGTTTCAGTATATGGGCGATTCAATAATATATAGGCTTGTTGCTGGTGTATTCGCATGCTTCAAGTTTTCAATCCATCATTAGCGGCTTTCATCATAACCGAGACTGTAAAGATCACGGGCATTATCAGACCAGCCACTACGAACTTTAACGAAAAGCTCTAAAAATACTTTTTTCTCAAGAAGCTGTTCGCAGTTGCGGCGTGCGGCGGTGCCGATATTCTTCAGTGCTTCACCCTTTTTACCTATCACCATTGCTTTGTGTGAGTTCTTTTCAACCCAGATATCAGCATTGATTTGCGCCTTGTCATCGGCGACTTGAAATTCAGTAATTTCAACGGCGGTTGCATAGGGCAATTCGTCACCTAAACGGCGAAACAATTGCTCTCTTACCAGTTCTGATACTAAAAAACGAAAACTACGATCAGTGATTTGATCTTCGTCAAAACCCGCTCCCTGTTCTGGCAAATGCTCTGTAAGCACTTCCATTAACGTCGCCACATTATCTAGGTTTTTGTTCGAGGTTTTACCTGATGTTTTCATTAAGGCCGAAATGGGTACAATCGCGGCGAAGTTATGGAGCTTCGATGAAGCCTCGATCAGTGGCAATACTTCGTTTACTGACTTCAGCTTATCCAGTTTATTTATTACCAGAACCACCGGGGTTTTCTGATCTTCCAACGCTTTTAATACCGCATGGTCTGACTCAGTCCAACCTGCTGAGGTAATCATTAGACAAACAACGTCAACGCCATCAATGCTTGAGATAGCGGTCTTATTGATGATTTTATTAATAGTCTTGCGATTTGACTTTTTTGCGAGTGAATGAATACCGGGCGTGTCCACAAATACGATTTGCTTCTCGGAGTCCGTGTGTATACCTAAGATACGATGGCGAGTAGTCTGTGGCCGATGTGACGTGATGCTAATTTTTTGCCCAATAATGGCATTCACTAATGTTGATTTACCAACATTGGGCTTCCCGATGATTGTAACAAAGCCAAAACGAAACGGGACAGTCACTATTTTTTTCTCATATTTTTATCAGAATTATTATCGGACAATTTGCCGCTAGCTAAAAATAAATTCAAAACTTTTTCGGCTGCTTTTTGTTCGGCCAGTCTGCGCGAATTAGCGGTGGATTGGCTAGTTAGTTTAGACTCAGTCAACACGCATTCTACTGTGAAAAATTGATTGTGTTGCTCGCCTTCAGTTTTGATAATTTCGTAAATTGGTAACTCGAAACCATTTTTCTGCATGGTTTCTTGCAAGCGACTCTTATAGTCCTTAAAGTTTTGTCGCTCTGAAATGCCATTGAAATGTTCTCCAAAATGCAGATGGACAAATTCTGTTGCTGACATTAAGTTAGCATCCAGATAAATAGCGCCAATCAAGCTCTCTATAGTATCTGAGAGGATTGAGTCACGGTTAAAACCACCACTCTTTAACTCACCTTCTCCTAAGATTAAGTACTCGCTGATTCCTAATTCACGCGCAATTTCTGCCAAGGTCTCTTTGCGGACCAAACTGGACCGCATACGGCTAAGTTGACCTTCGGTAACATCTGGGAAGTTTTCATAAAGCCATTCCGCGACGATAAATCCGAGAATGCTGTCACCTAAAAACTCTAATCGTTCATAGTTAACCGAACCCTTACTACGATGCGTAAGCGCTAGTTTAAGAAGGTTTATATCGCGAAACTCAAAATTGAGCTTGCGCATCAATGCGGGCAGGATATCCATACCATTTAAATTGACTATGCGCTATGGCTGGTAAACAAGCCGGTAAACAAAGTGACCGGCAAACAAAATGTCACACTGACCGACTGACAAACCTCTACCTATCCCTCGCAATTCCCGTCTAGATCACATTCGATGGTGGTATCAAACTTTGCTTTAACACTTAAATTAAAAAACAAAGGTATTTCTCTCGCGTAATCCGCGATTAAGGTGAAAGTGTTTCGGTTTCGACTCATTTTAATGTCGGTTTTATAATCTAATAGACCGTGACTGCCATCCAGATACAATTGATCGTCAATTTTTCGAATCACTTTACTCCGAGTGATCGTGCGCAAGTCCACATCGTCTAGACTTCTCATCATCGCATTTTTAACATTTTCATTAGCGGAGTACACAGGGACAAGCTGCATTCCGACGTAGGCGAAAAACATTATGACAGCAAGCGTGAAAGCTAAGCTCCAAAACGTCCAACCCTGTTGCTTACTATAATTCTGGGGTGGTTTGCGAAAATTTTGGGGTTGTGTATTTTTATTTATTATCATTGTAATACCCTCTCGTTTTATAACTGCTTATTTAACCATGCGTTATGTTACTATTCTTACCGTAAAGTTCTACCTAATATAGGTTCAATTATAGAATCAATTATAGATTCGACCCAATTGAAATTTTATCTAGCTGGCTGCACATGCGCTTCTATCGAATCATCTACAGGTTGAGCTTCGATATCAGTACCTATGCGCGAAAAATTTAATCCGCCGCCTTTGACCGTATCCCAGTGAAACCATACAAAAAAGGCCTTGCCAATTATATTACGATCTGGCACCAAGCCCCAACTGCGGCTATCCGCGCTATTATCGCGATTATCGCCCATAACAAAATAATGTCCCTCAGGTACAATTATCGCGCCTTTTTTAGCTCTATTGGCACTATTGTTATTAAACAACACTGAATACTCTACCATCTCACCCACCATCTCTCCACCATTCACGGACGTTTCAGTGGCTATTATTTGCTGGTATAAGGATAGACTACGAGTTTCACTATAAGGTATGTAATCGCCTTTAGGGATTGCCGTAACTCGCTTTCCGTTCACCATTAGCTGATTTGCTTGGTATTCAATTTTGTCGCCAGGTAAGCCAATCATGCGCTTTATATAGCTGACCTTATTTTGCGGTGGGTGTCGAAACACAACAATATCGCCACGCTCAGGGTTCCCTAACTCAACTAATTTTTTATGCACAATAGGCAGCCGAACACCATAGCTGAATTTGTTTACCAAAATAAAATCACCAATCTCCAATGTTGGCAACATCGAACCAGAAGGAATACGAAATGGTTCGGCAATAAAACCGCGCAATAAGAATACTAACAATAACACCGGAAAAAACGATCGAGCGTAATCCAAATACCACGGTTCCGGTTCTTGTGTAGACAAATGTGGCGCGGCAAATCGACAATAAGCCATAGTCAAACCAGTGAGGCAGACCAAACCAAATAAAATCATTTCAAACATAGGTCACTAATCCCCAGAAGTCTTTAATACTGCCAAGAAGGCCTCTTGAGGTATTTCGACTGAACCAATTTGCTTCATACGCTTTTTACCTTCTTTTTGTTTTTCTAACAATTTACGCTTACGCGATAAGTCTCCACCATAACATTTTGCGGTTACATTCTTTCGCAACGCTTTCACGGTCTCGCGGGATATTATTTTAGCACCAATCGCGGCTTGTATGGCCACATCAAACATTTGCCGAGGTATTAGTTCGCGCATACGCTTAACTAATTCACGACCTCGGTAAATAGATTGCTCTCTATGCACTAATATGGCCAAGGGATCTACTGCATCACCATTAATCAGAACATCCACTTTTACCATATCGGTAGCACGATATTCTTTAATACTGTAATCCAGTGATGCATAGCCGCGACTCACCGATTTTAAACGATCGAAAAAGTCCATTACCACTTCATTTAAGGGTAACTCAAAGTGCAACATCACTTGACGACCCAAATACTGAATATTTTTTTGAATTCCTCGCTTTTCCATACAAAGCGTCATTACCGCACCGATATATTCTTCAGGCATTAACATATTAGCGTCAATAATAGGTTCGCGAATTTGTTCAATTTTAGATAGATCTGGTAAGGCCGAGGGGTTGTCTACCTCGATCACCTCACCGCCTTTTAGTTCCACTTCATAAACCACGGTTGGTGCCGTGGTAATTAAGTCAATATCGTATTCTCGCTCTAACCGTTCTTGAATAATTTCCATGTGCAACATGCCAAGAAACCCACACCGAAAACCTAGGCCTAGGGCGTCTGAAACTTCCGGATCATAGACTAATGACGCGTCGTTTAAACGGAGCTTACCTAATGCATCACGAAAGGAATCATAGTCCGCAGAATTTATCGGGTAGAGACCAGCAAATACTCGTGGCTGAACTTCTTGAAAACCTTCCAGCGGTTGATCTATACCGTGTTTGGCGAACGTGATGGTGTCACCCACCTTCGCGCCAGTAATATCTTTAACACCAGAAATCAAATACCCGACTTCGCCCACCAATAACTCTTCTTTAGGATTGCGTTTGGGGGTGAACACACCAAGATCCTCTACTCCATACTCAATACCAGAAGACATCATTTTAATTCGATCACGTTTACGGATACGTCCCTGCACAACCTTGATCAAGGACACTGTGCCCAAATAATTATCAAACCAAGAATCCATGATTAAGGCGGATAACGGAGCATTCACATCTCCTTGAGGATCCGGAGCTGGTAACTCAGAGACAATCTGTTCAAGTAAGTCATCTACTCCTAAGCCACTTTTAGCGCTGACATGCAAAGCACCAGTGCAATCAATGCCAACAACATCTTCAATCTCTTCGCTGACTCGATCTACATCAGCGGCCGGTAAATCGATTTTATTTAAAACGGGTAAAACTTCTAAGCCTAAATCTACCGCCGTGTAACAGTTAGCGACAGTTTGAGCTTCTACGCCTTGCGAAGCATCAACCACCAGTAGTGCTCCCTCACAAGCGGTTAGCGAACGTGATACTTCATATGAAAAGTCCACATGCCCAGGAGTATCAATCATATTCAATTGATAGATTTGTCCGTCGCGTGCCTTATATTTGAGCGCCACACTCTGGGCCTTAATGGTAATGCCTCGCTCTCTCTCAATATCCATAGAATCGAGAACCTGTTCTTCCATTTCTCGGTCACTCAAACCGCCACACACGTGAATAAACCGATCAGCCAAGGTCGATTTACCATGGTCAATATGAGCAATGATAGAAAAGTTTCTGATTTTTGAAATATCGTGCGACATGGGTATATTTGTGTGGTCAAACAGCATCAAGAAAAACACGCTCCGTACTTTCGAGAAAAAACAAAGTACATTTGAAAACCGTGTTAAGTACAAAGAGCGCTTTCCGACGCGCTAGTTTATCAAATGCACTATACAAAAACTTAATTTTCGACGGTATTTGATGCTCAATTGTTTTACTGACAGGCGCACATAAAGACAGACTTCAAGGCGATACGTTATACTCGCTAGACCTATATTTTAATAAATAGAAAAATGAGTAATTTAGTCTCAGATGTATTGATTATTGGCGGTGGCGCTGCTGGCTTGAGCTTGGCGTTACGGTTGTCTGAAGATGATATAAACATCACCATACTCTCAAAGAGTGAACTTACCGAAGGATCTAGCCTTTACGCCCAAGGCGGCATTGCTGCCGTGTTAGATAAAGACGACAAATTTGAAATGCACATAGACGATACCCACATCGCGGGAGCAGATCTGTGTAACCACGATGCGGTCCGCAAGGTGGTAGAAGGCGCTCCTGATGCGATTGATTGGCTAATCGAAAAAGGAGTTAAATTCACCCTAGAAGACGGCAGTGAATATGACGGTGTCGATGGTGATTATCATTTGACACGAGAAGGCGGTCATTCACACCGGCGCGTTATTCACGCTAAAGATGCCACTGGCCGTGAAGTTGAAACCACTCTTGAGCAACATGTGCGCGACTTACCGAATGTAACAATATTAGAACACCACATTGCCATCGATTTAATCACTTCTCAGAAGCTTGGTGGCCGTTCTGACTCTCGATGCTTCGGCGCTTATGCCTTGGATATAAACACCGGCGTCACTAAGACCTTCGCAGCTCGAGCGGTAGTCCTTTCAAGTGGCGGCGCATCTAAAGCGTATTTGTATACGACCAATCCAGACACCTCTACTGGTGATGGTATCGCAATGGCATGGCGCGGTGGTTGCCGCATCGCAAATATGGAATTCGTCCAATTTCATCCTACTTGCTTGTATCACCCTTATGCTAAAGGATCATTAATCTCCGAAGCCGTGCGCGGCGAGGGTGGACTGTTAAGGCTACCTAATGGTGAGCGTTTTATGGATCAACATCATGAGCTAGCAGAATTAGCGCCTCGCGATATTGTGGCGCGAGCAATTGACTATGAAATGAAAAAAGGCGGATTTGATTCAGTATTTCTTGATATTAGCCATAAAGAGCCTGAGTTTATTTTGGATCATTTTCCTAATATCGCTGAAAACTGTAAGAAATATGGCTATGACATGACCACCCAACCTATTCCTGTGGTGCCCGCGGCGCATTATACCTGTGGCGGCATCATGACCGACTTACGCGGACGAACCGACTTAAAACGTTTGTATTCAGTTGGGGAAAGCAGTTGCACGGGACTACATGGCGCTAATCGCTTGGCCAGCAATTCCTTGCTTGAGTGTTTGGTAATTGCCGAATCAGCGGCCAACGATATTCGTAAACGTTTAAACAAAAAGGAAACAACATTACCCAAGCTCCCTGCTTGGGATGAAAGTCAAGTTAATGACCCAGATGAACAAATTGTAGTATCACACAATTGGGACGAACTAAGACGGTTTATGTGGGATTATGTCGGCATTGTACGTACCAATAAGAGATTAGAGCGAGCGCTGCACCGCGTGAATCTATTGCAAGACGAGATAGTGGAGTATTACGGAAACTTCCGAGTCAATAATGACCTGATAGAGCTGCGCAATTTGGTCACGGTGGCTAAGCTAACCATTGAATGCGCCTTAGATCGCAAAGAAAGCCGTGGCCTTCACTACACGTTGGACCACCCCAAAATGCGCGACTACGCAGCCGACACAATCTTAACACCCAACAATTTCGTCAATCATCCACCTATTCGTGAATGGGCTTAAAGATTCGTGTATGGGCTTAAAGATTCGTGTATGAACTTGAAAATGAGTAAATCGGCTTTATGAATAGCGCTCTTTACCAATACGGAAATCCATAATATGCAAGACCCTCTTTCACGTATAGATCTAAACCTGTTAGTCGCGTTTCAGGTATTGATGCAGGAAAAAAACGTGACGAGAGCCGCCGAAAGATTGTTTGTAACTCAGCCGGCAATGAGTAAAACACTTAATCGCTTGCGCAATATGCTGGACGATGAATTGTTTGTTCGATCTTCGCATGGCCTTAGCCCTACCCCTAAAACATTGGAACTTGAGCGGCCGGTTAATGAAATATTAAACCAACTGACTGACCTGGTTGTCAGTAATCAAGACTTTGATCCCGCCAGTTCAGCAGCAACGATTTCTCTGGCAACCTTAGGTACCTCAGCTAGCGTGGGCATTCCTAAGTTTATAAATATGTTACGCCAAGAGGCTCCTCACGTTTTATTAATTAGTCAAAATATTAACCGTACGTGGGAAGAGCGATTGCGCTCTGGCAGTTTGGATTTTGCTATCGTCGCCAAAACTCAGTTTAGCGACGATTTCATAACGCACAAGCTGATGGATATTAAACCAGTGCTGTACATGCGCAAGAACCATCCCTTAACAAAAACAAAGAATATAACATTGGAACAGCGCCGCAAGTATCAGCACATGGCCGTGTACTTTCCAAATTTTGAAACCACTCGCGAAGAAATAAAAAAACTATTTGCCTCCTTTGGAATTCTATCGAATGTACCTTTTCTAAGTACTAATTTGATGGTGTGCCTTGAAACTTTGAGTCAGACGGACATGCTAATGATTGGTTCCGACCGACTAATGGAATCAAGCTTGGTCAGTGATAACTTTAGCTGCAAACCGCTAGACGATTCAATAAATTTAAGAATAGATGCGCTGAGTCTGGTACAACATGTACGCACCGAAAAATCGCCATTACACAACTACCTAACTAAATTAATTGTCGAGAGTTTTAAAGAAGACTTTGAGACTTAAAACAGCCCTAAGCAAGTGTAATCAAACAGCACTGAATGGACGTAAACAAAAAGCACAGGTATAAACATACAGCCCTGAGCGGGCGTAAACAAAAAGCACAGGTATAAACATACAGCCCTGAGCGGGCGTAAACAAAAAGCACAGGTATAAACAAACAGCCCTGAGCGGGCGTAAACAAAAAGCGCGGGTGTTATAGTCAGCCCTGAGCGGGTGTTATAGAAAGTGCCTTTAACCTATCCACAATCCTTGCCACGCCTGGGTCATCTGGTGAATACTTGTCGAACAACCAATCCATGATCACTGGATCTTGAACTTCTAGAAACTCTGCAAAAGCACTTTGTTCATCATTGTCTAACTTAGCGTATTCCGTATCTAAAAATCGCCCTAAAAGAACATCCAGTTCACGCACTCCGCGTCGACAGCGCCAGACTAATTGGCTCTTATTTAAGCCCATAACTCTGTATTCTCATCTGCCATAGTTAAGCGCAGGCTTGCATTCATCAATAGTTACAATGATCGCTCGGCGATCATTTTTTTAATCTCGCCAATAGCCTGACCTGGATTCAATCCTTTCGGGCAGGTGTTAGTACAATTCATAATGGTATGACAGCGGTACAATTTAAATGGGTCCTCAAGATTTTCTAGGCGCTCACCCGTGGCCTCATCCCTACTGTCTGCTAACCAGCGATAGGACTGCAAAAGAATCGCGGGGCCCAGATACTTATCACTATTCCACCAATAGCTCGGGCAAGACGTAGAGCAACATGCACACAGAATACATTCGTATAGCCCATCTAATTTTTCTCTATCTTCTTTGGACTGCAATCGTTCCGCCGCCTGTGATACTGGGCTATTAGATTTTAACCACGGTTCGACGGAGGCATATTGTGCATAGAAATGAGTCATATCCGGCACTAGATCTTTTACAACGGACATATGTGGCAACGGATAGATACCGACATCTTTGCTTACATCACTGATTGCCTTTGTGCACGCCAAGGTATTACTACCGTCGATATTCATAGCACAAGAACCACAAATACCTTCACGACATGAGCGACGAAAGGTCAATGTTGGGTCAATCTCGTTCTTAATCTTAATCAAGGCATCCAATACCATCGGTCCACAGGTGTCCATGTCGATGTCATAGCTATCGGTGTGAGGATTTTGATCATCATCGGGCGACCAACGATAGATTTTAAAGGTCCGAACATTAGTAGCACCCTCGGGTGCTGGAAAATGTTTGCCTTTAACAACTCTAGAATTTTTAGGTAAGGTAAATTCTGCCATTTTTAATCTCTCAATAAATACAAATATCTGCTTGGCTTTAATAAACCCTTGGTTTGGGTTTAATGTAATCAATCTCATCGGTCATTGTATAACTGTGCACGGGTCGATAATCGATGGTGGTTTTATGTTTGTCATCGCACCAAGTTAAGGTATGTTTCATCCAATTTTCGTCATCACGGTCGGGCATATCATCTCGCGCATGGGCTCCTCGGCTTTCATCGCGATTAGCGGCCGAATTCATAGTCACCACCGCTTGATCTAGCAAATTTTCTAACTCCATGGTTTCTATTAGATCGGTATTCCATATCAACCCACGGTCTGCCGTTCTTACATCAGCGAATGAATCCGCTGTTGCGGCCATTTTCGATACACCTTCATTCATCACGTCACCGGTTCGAAAAACGGCGCAATGCGCCTGCATGGTGCGTTGCATTTCCAAGCGAATTTCGGACGTCGCTCGAGCACCTTCGGCATAACGTAATTTATCCATTCGTTCCAGAGTCGCATCAGCGCTATTTTCTGAAATGCTAGGCATAGTTGAATTGGGATCAATCGTTTCTTTGGCACGTAAGGCCGCCGCACGACCGAACACAATCAAATCAAGTAGCGAGTTTGACCCTAAACGATTCGCTCCATGCACCGATACGCAGGCGGCTTCACCAATGGCCATTAAGCCGGGTACTACGCTGTCAGGATCTCCATCTTTCAGGGTAAGCACTTCACCATGATAATTAGTAGGAATACCTCCCATGTTGTAATGCACCGTTGGCAGCACCGGGATTGGAGCTTTGGTGACATCGACGCCAGCGAATATTTCGGCCGACTCTGAAATGCCTGGCAAACGCTCTTCCAACAATTCTGGGCCTAGATGTTCTAGGTGTAAAAATATATGGTCACTATCGGCACCAACACCGCGACCTTCATTTATTTCTATGGTCATGGATCGACTAACGACATCTCTGGAAGCTAGGTCTTTAGCATTTGGCGCATATCGCTCCATAAATCGTTCGCCTTCAGAATTCGTTAAATAACCACCTTCACCGCGCGCGCCCTCTGTAATCAAACAGCCAGCGCCATAGATGCCCGTCGGGTGAAACTGCACAAATTCCATATCTTGTAGCGGTAAGCCTGCGCGTAAAACCATCGCATTTCCATCACCAGTACAAGTATGGGCCGAGGTTGCTGAAAAATAAGCTCGACCATAACCACCAGTGGCTAACACCACTTGTTTGGCACGATATCGATGAATTTCGCCGGTTGCCATATTAATCGCAATGACACCTCGACATTCTCCATCTTCCATTATCAAATCCAGCGCAAAATACTCGATAAAAAACTGCGCGCTGTGTTTTAAGGCTTGCTGATAAAGAGTGTGTAAGATCGCATGGCCGGTTCTATCGGCTGCCGCACAAGTACGCATTGCTTGACCTTCACCGTAGTGGGTAGTCATGCCGCCGAATGCACGTTGATATATTTTACCCTCTTCAGTGCGCGAAAATGGCACTCCATAATGTTCCAATTCATACACCGCAGCGGCTGCATTGCGGCACATATATTCAATAGAATCTTGATCTCCCAACCAGTCCGAACCTTTAACGGTGTCGTACATATGAAAACGCCAGTCGTCCTCGCCCATATTTCCCAAAGCTGCACTCATGCCCCCCTGAGCCGCCACCGTGTGACTTCGGGTTGGAAATACTTTCGTTATGCAGGCCGTGGATAAGCCTGCCGACGCCATACCAAAAGTAGCTCGTAAACCAGCACCACCGGCGCCTACCACAACCACATCGAATGAATGGTCAATAATTTTATAATCACCTTTCATTGTCTAGCCTCCTAACACGACTTTCAAAACGGCTATCGTGGCTAACACAGCCATTGCCGCTGCGGCAAATTTAATCAATATCAAAAGGCTCAATCTAAGCCATTTTGTACTCACATAATCTTCAATCACAACTTGCAGCCCAGTTTGACCGTGAAATAAGGCCGTTAGTGTAAACATCAACATTATTCCAGCATTAACGGGCGAACCTAGCCAATCAACCGCGGTTTGATAATCCGAGCGAACTAGACACGTTAGCGAGTAAAGAAACCAGAGCGTCAGTGGGATAAGTGCAATCGCCGAAAGACGCTGCCACCACCAATGAGAAAAGCCATGTTTAGCCGAACCATGACCGACCGCTACAGAAAGAGGACTACGCAGTTTCATGAGTTACCTCCCGCGCTTACGGCTAAGATAAATATACTAATCGTTAAAACGGCCGCAACGATGAGAACGATAACACCGGAACGAGTTACTTGGTCATTTTCATAACCACGGCCAACATCCCAGAATAAGTGACGAACACCGTTACACATATGGTAGGACATGGAAAACACATACCCGAGTAAGATAATTTTAAATATCCAAGATGATAAACATTCCTGCAGCTCAGCGTAGGCCTGTGGACCCGCCGCCAACGTTAACAACCAATACACCAGTAGTGGTGTACTTATTGCCAAAACAATGCCTGTTCCGCGATGTAATACAGACAACGCCATATTTAGCGTTGGTCGATACACTTGCAGATGCGGGGATAACGGTTGTTCTTTTTGCATATCCGAGTATTAAGTGATAATCGTATTTTTTGGTGTCACGGGCGAAAAGCCACACATAAGCGAATGATCAGTGGCCACCAGCGTCGAAATTCGGGGTATTTTAACTCAAGTCCTTCAACAAGTCTCGAGCTTAATATCTGTTATATTGCTAGGGCTATAACGTCGCCCATTCTAAAAATCGCAGCATCGACCTTTAGACTCCCAATCACCATAACGGGTAGGCTCTAATCCTTTTGGACCATTTATTTCTTTGCTTAATCTAGAAGCCTTTGCGGAGGACAATTCAGGGGCACCCTGCGGTATCGTTTCCGAACTCACCGCTGGATCTTCTGGGCGTTGCGAGGGCTTCTCGATGACTTGATTTGTTTTATCTAGTTTCGTCATATTCATTTTTGAGGCTGTACAATTAACATATCCCGACTTATTTCTAATCATATTGATTTCTAATCGTTTGTCACGGATTTTTCGCCTGTCACAGCGGTGCGAATGTTAACATGGATATACGCGGAGCTATTCACCAATTCTAGATTAATTAAAACTTTATGAACAAAATTGCAGAACCTGATGTTGATGTCCATAACAATTTAAACTTTGGTTTAATTAAGGTCAGCGGCGAGGATAATCTCAGCTTTCTCCAAGGCCAACTAAGCAATGATATAAACGAGTTACTTTCAAGCGCGCAAAGACATAGCACTGAAGATAACGGTCCCGAAATCAGATGGCACTACAGTGGGTACTGTAATCAAAAAGGCCGCTTAATCGCGTTGTTTAAAGTTTGGCGTGAGGGCAACGACATACTCATGTTGACCAGCAAAGACCTTGTCGAAAACGTGTCAGACCGACTCCGTAAGTATGTGATGCGCAGTAAGGTTATTATTGAGGCATTTGAGGCTGCCAAGTATTGTGGTATTGCTTCATTGAGGGACTTAGAAGGCGCACTCGATATACCTACAAAGAGCCTATTCGATAAAATGATGTCCAATTCAAATGCAGTGCTTAGCATGGACATGCATACCATTCTAAAAATCGGCAATCGCTACTTAGTAGTCGATAAATCCGCATGCCTGCAAAACAACGATGCTGATGAAACGCACGCTCAAATGCTTAGCGGCGCTAAAATACTGAGCAATGCTGATTGGTTAGCTGCGCAGATAAGTGACGGTCTACCCAACATTAGTCTTGATTCAAGCGAGCTTTTTATCCCGCAAATGTTAAATTTAGATTTACTGGGAGGGATTAATTTCAAGAAAGGCTGCTATACAGGCCAAGAAATTGTGGCACGAATGCACTACTTGGGCAAACTCAAACAGCGGATGTTTGTTTGCGACCTGATGGAAGGAGATACCGACGCGATGCAACCAGGCAGCAATATTTACAACGATGCTGAGTTAAGTAAACCGATTGGCACGGTGGTCAGCTCGGTTCCAAGTTCCGACAAACTGCTGGCCGTGCTGAGATTGACAGAGTTAGAAAACACACTTTTTACTGGCCACAAAACTGTGATTAAAGTCGCCGCTACGCAACCCTATGAAATTCCACTGGCGCTCACGGAATAGATAATGAGCACCGCGAGACAGGCTAGCTTGCGACGCGGCGTTAACTAAACGCTGTGGCGGATTTTAACTAAACGCTGTGGCGGACTTTAACTAAACGTATTGCAGGCCTCTATATTGCCGCTTCGAACTCCTTGTTCAAACCATTGCATACGTTCTTGTGAACTACCGTGAGTGAAAGCCTCTCGCCGCGGCGCTCTGCCCGACTGACGAAAAATACGGTCATCGCCTACAGCGGCGGCGGCTTCTAAACCTTCTTGAATATCGCCTTGTTCCAAAATACGACTGCGATTTTCGGTATGATTAATCCAGACACCAGCTAGGCAATCAGCTTGCAGCTCCATGCGTACAGATAAAGCATTTGCTTGCGCTTTGGAAGAATTCGCTTGCTGATTACGAACCTGTGATGCAACACCGACTAGGTTTTGAACATGATGACCCACTTCATGGGCAATTACGTAGGCAAAAGCAAAATCACCAGGCGCTCCCATTCTGCGTAATTCATTTAAAAAACTTAGATCGATATAAACCTTGTAGTCGCCTGGACAATAGAATGGTCCTGATTGAGCCGAACTCACACCGCATGCAGAACGTACTCGGTCATTGTATAAGACTAAGGTTGGAGCTTGATAGCGTCTACCTAAACTTGCAAATACCGCATTCCAAGTATCTTCAGTTTCAGCAAGAATCACGGACACAAATTGAGCGGCCTCATCGTTTTGTGCGCTGGTTGCCCCACGCGGAGCCTGAGTTGATTCTTGATAACCGCTGGTACTCGGTCCCGAGAAAAGAGGTGCTAACATGTTCGAGATATCCGAACCAAAAAAGAGGCCGATCAAAAGCAAAATAATCATGCCTCCACCGCCTACTTTTCCACCTCTGCCTCGACCAGAATATGATTGGCCGCGTCGATCTTCAATATTGTCACTTTTTCTTCTGCCACGCCAACGCATAATTTACCCTCAGATAACTGTTAACTTTGAACTTACTTATTTATAAGCCTTGCGTTTAATAACGTTTTTTATAACAAGTTTCACCAGTCTAACTCTTACTATAGCTCAATAGCAACTCATGCAGTTGAGATGTGATGCTAGGCAATTCAGCTAAATTTTGCGTATCGATGCGGTCCATTGCTTGTCGACACAAATCGCAAACATCCTGATATCCGTACATTCCTGAGGATCCAGCAAGTTTATGCAGTTCTGAGCGAAAAATCGTGATGTTCTCTGGTATGTTTTTGGAACTATCTTCAGATAACTCTGCGATGTAACGCTCGATAAGCTCCGCTTTTTCATTAAGGCTGGTTTTGTAACGAGCCCTAATCGCTTTAATTTGTGGGGAATCATTTTCCATTAGATAACAAACCTACTTTGATTTTGTGTTTTTTTCTAAACTTTGCCAAGCGATGAAAACTATACCTTCACCAAGTCAGCGGTAATCTGCTCAGCAACGGCAAGTATATCGTCTATGGTGACGGGCTTGACCAAATAGCCATCACAGGCAAGTTCCTCAGCGAGGTTTTTATCGGCTTCTAGCGCCGACGCACTCATGATTACGATGGGGGTGGTGTCACCGCTTTGACGTATGTTCTTTACCGCTTCATGTCCATTCATGACAGGCATGCTTAAATCCATCAGAACTAAGTCAAACTTTTGCTCTGATATGGCGTCTACCGCTAAAGCTCCATTTTCTACATGGACAACATTTATTTTCGCTTCCGCAAACATTAGCAATAGTAAACCAGCGATATCGAAATCATCCTCGACCAATAAAATCTTATAACCATTAAACAGTTGAAATTTATTATCCGCCAGTTCACCCGATAAATCTTGCTGGCTAACTTGGGGAGCCATGAGCTCAAAATCAACCTGCGTCCCTTTGCCATACTGCGAGGTCAGTGACAACTCTCCTCCCATTAACTCTATAACCTTTTCAGTGATTGTTAGACCGAGTCCAGTACCATTTTTACCCGTACCTTCTGCTTGCCAAAAAGGTTGCCTAGCTTTTACAAGATCGCCTTCTTTAATGCCTATCCCCGTATCTACAATTTTTACTTTCAAGGCATCTTTAAGGAATTTCGCACTTACTTCTACGGATCCACGGTCGGTAAATTTTATTGCATTGCCGATCAAGTTAATCAAGCATTGCCGTAAGCGGCTTGCGTCGATAACGACCATAGTATCGCCATCAAAATCAGTATCGACTTTAAACTTCAATTTTTTAGCTTCGCTCAACGGCTTGAGTAATAATTGTATGTCCTCAAAAACTTCGGATAGTTGCGTCGCCTTTGGATGGAGAACAATTTCATTAGAATCAAATTTGCCATGATCTAATAAATTTTCTACCAATGATAATAGGTGTTGACTTGAGCGTTGAACGGCGTGCAGATGATCATCGTAATCGACATAATCCGCTGCATTACTTTTTTTAAGATCATTTCGTATCACATCGGCGTGACCAATTATGGAGGTCAACGGCGTTCTAAATTCATGCGACACACCCGCCAAAAAAAGAGTTTGCAGACGCGATGCTTCTTCTAGTTGTTTATTTTTATGTTCTAAAGATTGTGACGCGCTTTCGAGCTGAGCCAAGAGCTTTTCTTGCTTGTTTAGTAACAGTTCATTCTCATTGGCTTTTTGTTGCAGAAGTCTGCGTTGTTCTGCTTGTTTGCTGACATCCGTAATAACTATTATTAGCTCGTCTAGGTTCTGCATTAACGACACCGAAATAGGCACGTCAGAAGGACTGTGCAAAAAAGCCAGATCGATATCTGTATCGGCATCTAAGCCCACCATAAA
>CAZJWW010000039.1:17212-18742 GCA_964549895.1 uncultured Gammaproteobacteria bacterium | reverse complement strand
CATAGAACAATTGTTCTCCACGAGCAGCCGCTCCGCTATTTGCGGTGGCTTTGACGACAGAACGATCCAGTGACTCTCTACCAAGGCTGGAAATATAGGCCGATAATTGATCTATTTTAGTCGACAAGCCGGTGGTATTTACCAACAAAGGATTACGAGTTGCATTAAAAGAATTAACATCAGCGGTGCCACCATTGAGGTTAATAATTTGGAATATAAAGTCTTGTACTTCATCAAAATTACTGGTCCAGTGTAAATTGCCAAAGCGCGTTCCCGATTGCCCATTCAAAGGCAATGTGTTGCGCAGGCCTTCGCCAAATCGGGTCATATTCCATACTTGGCCATCTTGCCCGCCGCCCATATGACAACTTGCGCAGCTAATATAACCTTCAACACCAAACTCGGGCTGTTCAGAGTGATAAAATAATTTGAGGCCGGCTAACTCATCAGCGGATAAAGTATCGTCAGCGGCGGCAATTAAAGGAATATTGACAACACGTGGGTTTAAATCACCGTCATGCATCCATTCGGCTACATCTATGGCACTAATAGAGCGATCGGTAAAGTTTTTCACATAAAGTGTTCGTTCTGTGGCACAACTGGCTTGCGGTGCAAAACCAGTGTTAAAAATTCCTTGAGTGTTTTGCTCTTGGTCAAACACCCTCACATTGTTATT
This sequence comes from uncultured Gammaproteobacteria bacterium, assembly GCA_964549895.1. Taxonomy (GTDB): domain Bacteria; phylum Pseudomonadota; class Gammaproteobacteria; order Arenicellales; family Arenicellaceae; genus Arenicella. Next base: position 18,066 of record CAZJWW010000039.1, on the reverse strand, counting down.
ACCTTGGAACACTACCACCTGATCACCGTTAACCAAATAACTGAAGAACTGTGGGTCGGCAGCATTATCGTAATCAATGGTACCGTCGGGTACCGCAGGATTTAGATTCAAATCGCGGTTATTAACTAGATCGATAACCGCTGCCATCGGTCTAACAGTATTATCATCATCTGGATTAGGGTTATCAACGTTTTGCTTAACCGCAGCAAGATATGCACGCCTGCCATCGGGCGAAAAGGCAATTGAACTTAGATAGTTAGGTACTCCAGATCCGTGATCCAAATCATCTGGCACGTTGATTTTATTAATTCGAATAGTGCGCGTGAGACTTAAATTATTGGTGTTTAGGTCATACACTTCAGCATGGGTTGATGGGCTAATAAAACGCGTAACCAATAAGCGATTGTCTCGCAACGCCATGCCCTTAGGCGTAGGTCCAACATTGGTGCGTGCCACTATTTGAAAATTACTACGACTGATTTTCAATATCTCGCCATAGTCACCCAAGGTCACGTCTCCAACACTATTGCGCGCGACCCCTTTACGATACAAGCTTACATAGAGGTGATTATCATCTGCCACCGAGCTGATTGGTTGTGTGCCATAACCTGTTGCGATAACGCGGTGTTGCGAACCACTAGAGTTGTAGATCACAATTACGTCGCTGTCTCTATACGTAACAGCATAACGATCACCCAGTCGTGTGATGCTGGTTGGGTGATCGTATTGACTAGTAATATTTCGGCTTAGTTGAGCACTTAACTCAAAGTCACTATCGTGCTGCGTGTTGACCACCGACACGCTGTCATTGTCGGGGTTAACAGCCCATAGATTATTTGATTGCGATTCGGCGG
>CAZJWW010000039.1:0-17202 GCA_964549895.1 uncultured Gammaproteobacteria bacterium | reverse complement strand
GGCTAATTGGCTGGACTGGTTAGGGAAATACGGCGTTCCAGAAAAAGTCGGCGCAGGTTCGTTATCCACCGGTGGTGGAGGTGGTGGTGGAGCGCTGGCACCGGTCGAAAAAGTATAGCTGTAAGGCGTCATGGTATTGCCCATGAAATCGCGAATACCCGATACCTCTACTCGATAATTCACATCTAAGCTCAAATCGGACACAGGAAAAACGGCGATGGTTCCGGTATGCCCTAACTGATACTCGATGGGTATCTCGGTATTGTTGTCCATACGCACCACGCGAATCGCATTGCCGACGGTTTCTGAACGCAGCGTTTCGGGAATATGCAGATGAATCATGGTGTCAACGGGCACATTACTTTGGTTCGCTAACGGTCGATGCCCGGATACATAAGGTGGCGTGGTATCGGCCTCATCGCTGGTCACAAAAAAGCACATGCCCTGGAAATTGGCTTGTTCGGTACCTCGAGTGATATTGGTGATTCGGTAGCTTGTGCCACCAGGGCCACGCAAAGTGTGGCCCACCTGCCACCCGGCCTCGCGGTCAACACCGTAAACATTAGAACCGTGACTAGAAGACAGGCTCGCGCCCTGATTGGATTGGTTGCTAACGTACCAACGGTAATAACCAATGCCCGAATCTGGAACCGCCTGATCCAGAGTTACAAAATAGTCCGGACCTAGGTCATAACCACCAAACAAGCCGACTTGTCCGAGCGGGCGAAAATATTGGCTGCTGTCACAGTAGTTATCTGTATCGGCAAACTTATACACAAATTGAGATATCTCCGCGGCTGAAAAAATATGATCTGGATCGCTTGCCTTAGCGGCCGCATAGGCCGTTTCACATGCAGTGATGTCAATTCTTAAATGATCTGTGAATGCGTATTGATCTTGAAAATTCACGTACTGCAAATTGGTATGAAAATCACCGTCTGCAGGAGTCGATCGGTCTTGATCAAAGTAAATTTCACAACTTAACCGCGGCGCACTCGGATCACTGAAGTCAACCACATAAAAGGCGGAATAATCGCGCCGAGAGTTATTACGCGACCCAAACACCATTTTATTCGCTGCATAGGGCTCAACCCAATATCCACCAAGCCCAACGGTGCGCCCGCCCGGTTCCTTTAACTGTGGTTTGTACACCGATAACAACGCTGGACGCGTATTTCTATCAATACCGGAAATATCATAGATCGCCATACCGGTATCTTGCTGGTCGGAGGTATAGACTAATAGATTTCCTGAAAAGGTGGGAAAACCGGTAACCCCCGTGAGTTGTGTATGATCCCACACATCGGTGGCGTGCCGGCCCAGCCAAACGGGAAACTCATTACTTAACCCCAACGCAGACAATTTATCTTGGTCGGCCTGTGGCATGGTTTCACCAAACAATGTCAGTAATAGGTGATCATCAAGTATGTCAGTATTGTATTCCCAATAGTCTTTAGCGGAAAATTTTGATGTCAAGCCTGCATACCCAACCCCGCGACTTACTGAATTATTAATATTAGCAATACGCCGAATTTGTTGTGACAAACTTGACTGGCTCGGGTCATAAAAAGCGAACCGCCCTTCTTGGTAACGAAAGTTGCCCATCAAATACCCAGTTCCATTGACGAACCGAGTGTACACAGCGTGTGCATGTGTACCTTGTCCGTTGTCACAATTTTGGCCATTAGGGTCACAATTGAATGGGCCAATTAGTCTTGGATTAGTCAAATTGGAGAGATCCCAAGCGGTATCAATCACACTTAGGTTTACATTTTTGTTCGAAGAACCAGGCGTCTCGGGCAAGTTAAGCAACACCGGGCCAATGGGTGCGAGAATGGCTGTTCTGCCTCGGTCTACCCCGCGTTTAGCAAGGAAATCACCTTGCTGACCATAATCATTATTAGGTGGATATTCAGCTGCAATTACAGAATTACCGCTAGCCAACGATAATAAAACGAGGACAAGCAGCGTTAAAAGACGCTGGTAATTTAAAAATGGAGTAGAAAATATTTGCATTGTTATTGGTATAACTAGGTGCCTGCAAGCGCCTCTTCGTCTAAAACACACCTGCGCAATCTATTTATTTTCTTATTTTTGGAGATTGCTTGTGTCCATCATACCAATAAATAAGTTGTAAAGGATAACCTATACCAATTTTTCAGAATTGGTGCTCATAATCAGTGATTTTATTGGAGTTTACTTCAAAACCACTCTCATTAAGCGCTGATCCCAGTCGTCGGTTACATAGAATTCATTTTTCACTCCACTGGCTAATCCCAGTGGTCGGCCACGCGTACCTTCACCATCAGCGTAAGCCCAATCTATTAAGACTTGATAATCTCCGATAGGAAAACCTTGTGCATTTAGTTGGTATGCGACGGTACGGCCCGCTTCTGGTCTTGGCCCGTGTAGATTTACCAATAAGCGCCCTTGATGATAAATCATGGTTAGCGGTGCCATATGAGCAGGTAATAATAAACTAGGGGTTTGATAATCGTCGCAGGACTCAACATGCGGTTTATAAGGGTGCGTCACTTGATTGTCGGCGTAACAATATGGCCAGCCAAAATGAGGTGGTAATTGACCGGTATCGATATCATTAATAACATTAATTTCGTCTGGCGGCGTTTCTCGCCAATCTAAGCCTAGCGCATTTAAGTCTATTTGATCCCAGCCATTGTCAGCGGCTATTAGTTGTGCCGTATCTGAGCTTGCGTGAGGATTTATCGTTAGCGCTAAGGCATCACGTAAACCACGTGCAACAATGGTGAAGTCGGGCTTTAGTCGATCATTTTCATCAAAATCGTAGCGCCGAATTAGTGCCGTCGCTTTTAGTGGCTCGGGGTCATCGGCTTCTTGGCATGGATATTCCACAGCATTTGGTTGATCCGCCAACTCACAATGATCGGTAGCCGAAGGCACCGTGAGCCACAATGAATTTTGGTTTAGCTCTATGGCTGTTAATTTATGCCAACCATCCGTGGGGATATTATTTATTAAGTTTTGTCGAGATTTTGCGGTTTCATCGCTATCTTCCAAATCGGCTCGCAGTCGAAATACCTCGGCTGAGGTGCTGACATATATCCATTGCCGCCCTGCACTATCAATTCGATGATCTACATCATTGGGGTCAAGCAAATCTTCTAAGATCGTCTCACGAACAAAACCATCGCCGTCTTTTCGATAACGATACAACATGCCTTCAGGCGATCCACTTTCAAACAAATCTGTCCCCTTGTCTACTAACCATAGGTGGTCATTTAAGCTAAGCACGTTACGGGGAAACGATAAATCATCGTCTATCAAGCTAATACATTGAACTTGTGAGTTTGATGAATCCAATGCTACCGAAGCGTCGCAGGTATTGAAAAAATTAATACCGTGTAAAGTTAAGTAAAGCCCCGCTAACATGGTAAAAAAGATAATGATGCTGACTACGCGATGCAGACTCATGAGTTATAACCTTGGAAGGCAGTGTGCAGATCTATTGTATTTGGCTTACCATACTGCAAATTAATTGGGCGACAGTGGTGAATGGAGGCAAGTACTTATGCTCTCTCATTTTAACGGAAATATCTAAAGATTGTGAGATAGGGAGAATTGGTTTTTAGATTAGTTTGAATATCATTATTGTTGATCTAACCAAACGCTTATTGCAGCTCTGCTTTTATTCAAGCTCTGCAAAAATTGGAAAAAGCTCACGTTCTTCAAGTCGACTGCGCCGTTTGACTGTTCTACGTAAATCTCGAGCGTCTTTATGAAATTTATCTTTTCCTTCACGAATTTTTTGAGCGCTATTGTAGCGATTGCAATAGCGCAATACCTTATTGATAACGCGATTTAAATCTTGACGAGATGCTTTGAGGGATTCTAACCGCTTTAGTTCATCTACAAACATCTGCTCCAGATAATTATAAAAATCCACTTGTTCCAGTAATACGTGAGCTTCGAAATCCTTTTTAAAATTGTTTACCAACAGTAAGGCGTCTCTGAAATCTTTGTCGGTCTCAAGACGAGTCTTTTCAATGATTTTTTGCTGCTTATTTAAATTGCGATGCTGCCTAGATAAGCTTTTTAACAAATCACCTTTTGAATCTGGCACGATGACTTTTCCATAACGCGCCTTTTCGACCCGTTCAGATTTAGAATTTTTAGACTTAGGTTTTTTAAGTTTAGATTTTTTAGACTTAGAATCTTTAAGCTTAGATTTTTCAACCATAGAATTTTTTCTAGGTTCCGTATTTTTGACGTTTTTTATTTTTTCTCGCCCACTCCGACGAAGAATCATTCCAATCACACTCACGCTATTACTTCCTGTGCTAATTTATCGTTATTTTTATTTTTAAATCAGCTCAACCATATCCATTCTAGCACAGGATTTTACGTTTGATTATTAACAACTGCAAAATAAGAAAATTGTTAATCGATTACCCATCTGTTTAATAGAACGTAAGTATCAAAAAGATACTACATAAAGCAGCAGTAAAAACAGCGTGTACTTAGAAACCGCATGTTGGCGCTTGACTGAAAAACGTACTTTCCCTCCAAAATGCATTTGCACTACCAACACAACGCATAACATCAAGATAACTATGCCTATACTCACCTAGAAATGACTTCTAACACACGGCGTATTAGAGATTGACCTAAACGTATTAGATTAACAGCGGATTTGTATAGTTTAGTTGGTTTGAAAACGAGCCAAACCGTAAACATAGGTGGTGCAAAAAATACCGCCGACGATATACCCCAATATAACGGTGCGCAAAACTTCCGGGGTTCCAGCCAACACATTAATACTCCAAGATGTACTAAATATTAGAAAACAAGAACAGGAAATGGTGGCCCAAATAACGAGATTTCTATTTGAAAATAGGCGCCCACATATTGAAAACAAGGTTTCAATGAGGCCAGTCATTATCAGTGTTAACAGAAAACTATAACTACCCTGTACGCATCCTGCACGTATTCCCATGCCAATTCCATGTTGATGATTGACCCAAAATGCCCAGCTGCCATAGAAGAGAAAACCCGCTGCGGCGCTAACAAGGCTACGCTGAGATGCCGAAAGACGATTAAATATGTCTAGTAGATCATCCATAGCGCAGGATTATAGAGGACTATCGGAAATTTTTACGGAGAGCATGCGAACTTAGTGATCTAAAAATAGGCATTTCTGAACCTATATTCTGACCAATTTACTCCTCAAGTAAGCCTGGCCAATGCTTATCTGCATCGAGAATATATTGCTCGCGGTTGCTTAACCACTCGTCATTAATTTTTTTATTGTAATTTAGATATAACTTGCCATCTTCGATGGTAAATAACTCTGGCTTAATCGATGCCGTTTTATTCTTAGACACCGCATAGGCGCAATAACCACCGTATTGGGGTGCATATTTCTCAGGGTCGCCGACAAATAAATCCAAGTTTTCTTGACTGGCGAAGAGCCAAGTAGCGCCCATATACTCGGTCGAAAACTCTTCATTACCTTCGACCGCTTGATTCTGTGTGAAATACGCGACCGTGTCATAGCCCTTTATGGCTTTATCTGAAAAAAGGCCAGTGTAGACTGGATCTAGGGCCAGAGCATTGCTTGATACACCGAGTAACACGCTTAACATTATGGTGTTTAGAAACGTATTAAAAGAGATTTTTTTTGACATAATAAGCATGATAAACAAGAATTAAGAAGTTATTGTTAAAACTAGTCTTAACCAAAAGACCTATATTTAATAAGCTTAAGCGAGGTTAATAAGTTTAAGCAAAGTTAATAAGTTTAAATAAGTGTGTTTAACAAGCATTTAAGCAGTTTAGTTCGTATATAAATAATTTAAGTTGCGAATTACATAACGCTAATCATCATTCACCAGCGATCCATCTTTTAACAAAACTGCCATATTAGCAGCAACCTCAGACTGGCAATAATCAGCACATTCTTTGCGAGACCTAAACTCATCAAGGTAACAGACCGTGTGAAAGTGTACTTTCGCGTCAACTTTCTTTGTAATGGACAATACGTTAAGAAAATGAGCGACAAATGGCATAGTACCATACCATGCGTAATTGTCTCTGGTGCTTTGGTCCATCAATTGACCATTGTAGTGAGTATAAACCATGGTAATTGGCTGAATCGCGACTCGATTCTTAGCATTTTCCGAATTAGCAGCCTCAAATAAACTGGATTTGAAGGGTTTTACCTCAGCACCATTAGTACTGGTGCCCTCGGCGAACAGCGTAAGGCTTTTTCCACTCTGTAAATGCTGTTTCATTACATTTAGCTGAGAGCGAGATTTACCCGCTTTTCGTTCAAAAAACAGCGTATTTTGAAAACGCGCCAATGGACCAAAAATTGGCCAGGAAGCCACCTCTGATTTGGCAATAAAATAGGCTCGAATAAACCCCATAACAAATATATCTAGATAGGAAACGTGATTACTGACATAGAGCACAGATGGTTGTTTAGACTGTTCACCACTGACCGTCAAGCGTATACCAATAATTCGACACAGGCCGCGATGAAAATTATGCACCAGCGCCATATAATCTTGTCGAAATAACCGTGCCATGACATAAATCAAAATTGATAACAACATCCATACCACGATGGCGATAATTCTTAAAACGACATAAAAGGAATTTGTTGAAACTCGCATACAGTTAGAACGATTGATGTTGAACCACGGTTTTTTCAGAATCAGCGATTAGAGAATAGTCTTTATCTTGTTAACAATCACTGGCGAGCACGTCAAAGCACGATTGGCCGTATACTGCATTTAGCAATCTAGTTAATTGATTTATTTACCAGCGCATGGTTCATACCGAACATTTCAGCTGCATCTACATAAATGGCCACAAACGTAGTATTAAAAACTGGGTCAATGATCGCATGATCACTGATACGGGCACCGATTTTTAGGTAGCCACGCAAGAGCGTTGGCACTCGCCCTCGTTTTTTGCCTTTACCGGGTACCACAGAGAATTCTTTGATTGCGACGCTTTGAACTGACGGTTTAGGGATGGGCATCAATTCACTATCTGCCAAGTTTTTAGCGTATAAATATGAAAGAATTTCTGTGTGTTCAGTGTGATCAGTGCCTGAAAAACTGGCACATCCAAACAAAGCGTCGAACTTGTTTTGTTCAACAAATTGCATGGTGAATTTCCATATCAACATCAAAATCGCACCACCACGCCCTTGCGGAGAAACACAGGCGCGACTCAACTCGACTACTTTCGCATAGTGATTGCGCAATGAGTCTAAGTTAAACGCATGCTCAGTGTAAAAAAGTTGATCGTCGTGCAATGCTTCATTGCTCACTAAGCGTACGGTCCCGACGACGCGATCTTCATTCCGAGTGTCCAATACCACAACGTGAAAGGCGATGGCATCCCATTCATCTTCTTCGCGCTCGCTATTGAGCATTTCTTTAGTAATTGTACCGCCACTTTCTTTAAATAAAACTTCATAACGAAGTTTTTGTGCGGCATGAACCTCCGTTTCGGTTTCTGCCAAGCGCACGTCATAGCGACCCGCCGACATGCTGCCGGCGATCAACTCGGTCATTTGTTTAAATATTTTGGGGCGTATCGCCATATCTCTTCCTCAAGGACCATACCCGCGTGCTGGGGTTTGTAAGAGTTATTTTATCTAAGCGATGGACTGCAAGCTATCATTTTAAGTATTCACGGCAAAATCTACCGTTTTTAGCTCAGCTGGACAAATACCACTGTCGACTAAATCAATGGTAAGTCGTTGACCCAATTCGGCCTCGCATGGGGACCCATCTGCGTAGCGAAATGAAATACTTAAATCTTCAACACAAACGTGACTGAGGCTTACGGTTTTAGCATCATCTCTATGCATACAAACAGAGTCTTTCGAGCGCGATGGCAGATGACTGCTATGATAATTTATGTAATCTCGACTATCACGTGATTCCACTAGCTTTAAATTTTTAAATAAATCTTTGCGGATCGCTTTGACGTTTTTTGCGTCCACGGACGAGGAAGATTTTGGCATGGTGACATCCCATTCAACTCGGCCTGAGTGCCCATCCCAAACACATAAACGATTATTGCCTTGGGGCTCAATAATAAACATTCGAAAAGCGCGATAATTATCCAATGGCAAATCATCAAACCACTCTTGGACCAGGTTTAAATCAGAGATGACCGCAAACTTCTTAACGATATCGCCGCGGCTCTTCCAATCTTTATAGGTTTCTATTTGTTGAAATTGATAATGATTTAACAAGCAAACGGTGATACCAAACTGGTTGACTGCAATCCACGTACCACCCGCATCTGCATCGGTGGGCGAAATAAGTGTGACACCATCTACTTCTTGTATAACAGGCGGTTCTGCACGACGACGAGTAAGTCGTTCATCTCGATTAAAAAACAATTCATAGCCACTGTTAGTGGTAAACCAGGTCAATGTACACATAACTTAAGCCTCAGCTATTTTACTTTCGAGCGAGCTGACGTCTAAATTGGTATATGTAGATTCACCACATTTTTGGTGGTTACGAGTAGCAATGGCCACGCCAAAGTCATCCTGTGGTTGGTTACCGAAAGAACGAGTCATGGCGGCGATAATCGCATAATGATGTATTGTGTGACTTTGTAAAAACAATAGTTCGCGCCGCAAGTTAGTCTCAATCGGCCCTGAAGATTGTTCATCCATAATCGTGTAAGTCTGATCAAAGGCTTCATCTGACATTTCAGCGAATTCGCTAATAATCTTGTTTATAGCCACAATCGTATAGTCAGCTTCGCATTCCAAAATTTGCTCTCGGTCACGCTCATCGTAGCAAAATACACCGTCGGGCATTTGTTTGAAAAAACAACGATAATGTTCCACAACGTGACGAAAATGTGCGCCAATAGTCGATTGAAAGGCTGGCTTAAACCCTTTGGTATATTGCCCAGGCTCCAGAACGCTTATAAGTTCTATGCCTTCATTCAGAGCTTCAATATTGGTCTGTAAAAGGCTTTCGTTGATTAACAAGGGATTTGTCATGAATTTGGGGATTAGGCAATACAATAAGCATGTAATGTAAGTATTTGGATATTATAGCAATTTATACTTTTAGGCTAATTTTAAACGACATCTTAATCGCCAGTCAGCTGCAATAAATTTAGAAACGGCAAAGCAAGCTAAGGTGTATGTACAGATTTTCAAACTTTGCGAACAATATTTACTCTTAACAAGACCCTGAGAATAAAGATAGTCTTGCATAATTTTATGTATTGCGGGGTTATAACACACACAAATGTAATGTTTTTTATAACACCCTACTCCTTAATTGTGACATTGCCAATACCGCCGCAAGCTCGGTTCTTAATATATGGTCACCTAAGGTCATAGGAGTGGCTTTACGTGATTTTAAAATAGCCCGTTCAGAGTCGGACAAACCACCTTCAGGGCCAATCAACACAATTAATTCGTTCTTGAGATCAGCAAGCGTAGCGGCTTTTTGACCCGACACATTTGCATAAATTACTTGCGGTAGAGCATCATCGTCATTATTTTTAAAACTCTCCAAATCATCTAATAAATTGGTAAATTGCCATTCTGCCTCGATGTATGGCAACCACGGATTTTGAGATTGTTTGCAGGCTTCAATAGCGATGCGTTGCCATTTTTCTCGATGTTTTTCGTTAAATCGCGTTTCCGAGTAATCACAACGCAGAGGGATTACACGAGTTACAGCCAATTGCGTCAACATGTCAATCATCACCTTTGCTCGATCACCCTTTGGAACGCCGGTAGCAATACTAATACGAGAGCTAGATGGCAAAGATGTTTCAAATTTGGAGCATTCGATCTGAACCTGTCTGTTTTTCACATTCACGACTTCGGCAAACGCTGTTAAACCTTTGCCATTAATCAATTTCACTTGATCACTCGGTTTTAACCGACGTGATTTGGATAGATGTATTGATTCGGAGCTCGACAATTCTATCAATCCGTCTTGTTCGTTTAATTCACGATGGTAAAAACAAGGAGTTGCCATAACTTAATAACTATTTAGGTAGACGTCATAATTTACCAGCTTGCTTGAAAATTGTGCAGACGGATTTTCAAGTAATGGTGCGGCGTAGGCGGGGCGCTTGACCGCTACACGTGGCACATCGGCCGCTAAAGCGGCCTTAAGCACATCTACAGCATCTGAATCTTGCCCAACCAGCCACTGCAACAACTGCATCTGCTTATTAACACCAGCCGACTTCTTGCGTTTAGGTGGAAACATCGGATCAAAATAAACACAATCTGCATTGACAGTTTTAACCAAGAGCCTATTTTGAGAACTGTCAAAAATCATGCTAGGGATGGAAATTTCATTGTTTTGAACCCATTCGATGCGTGCAAAGCGATCAAAAGCGTCTTGCAACAACAACGCCATGAGTGGTTGCCGCTCTATCACTGTCACTTGGTAACCCTGCATTGCCATTAATAGTGCATCGCTACCCCAACCACCACTGGCATCGATGATGGATTTGCTTTTTTTACCCAAGGCCTGATTTAACGCGCCTTGCTTGGGTATTGGAAATGAATGGTGTTGATTCACAATAGAATGCACGTCGATGACAAAATTTAGCTCGCCAATGGCAGAACTTTGCCATGTTAATTTTAAACCTTGGCACTGATTATCGCCGTTCAAATTATCGCCGTTCAAATTATCGTAGTTAGATAAATCGCGGCTGAGGATCAGATCGATGGTATTTAGATTACTGCCAGTAGAACCGCCCAGACTGGTTGTACTAATATCTAACGGCATCGGTGCCGACGCAATTTCTGAAGCTTGCCGTGGAAATGTTTCTGCAACTAGCGAGATGTCGATCCCAGACTCGATCGCCAGAGAGTAATCGTCAAATTGGTAGCCCGTAAATTGCGTAGAGTTCAAATCACAAAAAATCAGCCGCTACCATTGGATCGACATCTTGTTCATAGTCAACACCCGCAATATTAAATCCAAACAATCGTAAAAATTCAGATTGATACCCCGCAAAATCGCTGAGTTCAGTGAGATTTTCGCTGGTAATCTGCGGCCAAACTGCCTCTACTTTGGCTTGCATCTCAGGAGTTAGTTCTAATTCATCAACACGATAACGATTATCACTATCCAAGCGCGGATTTTGTGCATAAATACATTCTTTAAATAAGCGACCAAGCTGTTCAATACAGCCTTCGTGTGTTCCTTCTGCCTTCATTTCTTTAAACAAAATAGATAGATACAAGGGCATCACAGGAATGGCAGAGCTCGCCTGGGTTACCACCGCTTTTAATACCGACACGCGCGCTTCCACGTCTAAACTGGCATTTAATTCAGCGGCAGTATTGTCTAGGTATTCTTTGGCTCTGCCGATCGTAGCATGGCCATAGATGGGCTTGGTTAGCTTATCACCAATATATGTATAGGCTACCGTTTTGCAGCCTTTGGCTAAAACATTTGCTTCGCTCAACGCATTCATCCATAGCGCCCAATCTTCCCCGCCCATGACCTTAATGGTTGAATTGATCTCTTCTTGATTAGCCGGCTCCACCGTTACTTCACCGATAATTTGGGTATCGGTATTTAAGTTTTTTGCGGTATACGATTCACCAATTGGTTTTAAGGTAGACATAAACGTCTCGCCAGTCTCGGGATCAGTGCGACGCGGTGAGGCAAGGCTATAAACCACTAAATCTATTTCATTCAAATCCGCTTTAACAATATCAATAACTTGCTGTTTGGCTTGTGCGGAGAACGCATCGCCATTGATACTTTTGCAATACAAACCATCGGCGCGCGCCCTACTTTCAAATGCCGCAGAGTTGTAATAACCTGCCGAGCCAGTCTTTCGATCTGTTGGCGCTTTTTCAAAGAACAAACCCAGTGTTTTTGCACCAAAACCATAAGCCGCCGTAATTCTTGAAGCCAAACCATAGCCAGTCGAAGCACCAATAACCAATACATTCTTAGGGCTCTGCTGATCAGCTGGTAGATGCTGCTCTAATTTCAATTGTTGTATGTAGTCAATTTGTTGGTTGACGTTTTCTGCGCAACCCACTGGATGAGCATTAGTGCAAATAAAACCACGAACTCTGGGTTTAATAACCATCTATATTCTCCAAAACCTTATTGTATCGCTGAGAAATCGCTAACTAAATCGAGAAAGAGTCATTGACCAGCTTGGATAAAATTCCTTTACCAAATCGGGAATTGTTTACAGCAAATCTTCGTCTATCTGAAGTTCCAAATCGCTACTGAGGCCCTGCAAATAACTCTCGAATAAGGCACTGCCATTACGTTGAGCGATGAGCTCCCGTGTCGAGTCTTTGATCTGCTCACTAACCGCATTTAAGTCTCCTGGCGCAATTTTACTAAGTCTAATTATATTGAAGTCGCCGCTGGGATCAGCCACCGATAGCACTTTACTTGCAACAGCGTTTAGTTGCGTTCGCATCACTTCACCTAAAACAGCGGGGCTGGCCTTGCGATCAGTATCAATTAGCGTAGCAGTATGAGTTGTTATTGTTACGGATTCATCATCTGCTAAGGATTTCCAATCGAGCTCAGCTTTAGCAAGTAATTGGTCACCTGCTTGCTCCGCCGCAGTAGCGGCGCGTTCATTAGTAAGTTGCGTTTTGATCTGTTCAGTCACGCTCTCCAACGGCTTGGGTGCTGATGCGATAAAGTCTTTTTTGCTAATCGCGATATAAACACTATTATCGAGTTCAATCGGCTCGGAGTTTATTCCGTCAATTGCAACTTGCTCACTAAATGCCGCGGTACGTATTGCTTCATTAGCGGCAATACCAGAACCATTTGTCTGCGAGAAAATCTCACTGGTTTGTAATTCAAGATCCATTTCTTCTGCCACCGCTTTTAGGTTCTCGGAATTCTCGAACACCAAATTACGCAGTTGTTCCAATCTCTCCAATAGGCGTTCATCGGCTATTCGATCACGCTCATCCTGCTCAATATCAAATTTCACTTCATCAAAAGGTTGCGGTTTACCACCATTAATTTTTTCCACCTGAATAATGTGATATCCGAACTGGGATAGCACAGGCTCACTAATTTCGCCTTCAGACAATGCAAACATGGCTTGATCAAACTCTTCAACCATAGCGCCAGGTTCAACCTCACCTAAGGAACCACCATTAGCGGCCGATCCAGGATCTTGAGAGTTTTCTTTAGCCAGCGCTGCAAAATCAGCTCCCGCTGTTAATTGCGTATACAGGTCCTGTGCTTTTGCCAACTGCTCATCTTCATTAGAACTATTGGTACTTAACAAAATATGACGTGTGTTCCGTGTTTCCGGAGATATAAAGCTGTCCTCATTGTCGTCATAGAAAGATCTAACGTCCTCTGGATCAACGGTCACACCAGCTGCGATTTCCTCGATGTTCAACTCGACATAGTTGACCGTCATGCGATCTGGATCAAAGTAATTATCAATATTGTCGTTGTAATATTTTTCAATATCCGGATCACTGACAATAACATCGCCCACATAGTCTGCCTGTTTAACCGTAATCAAATCAAAGGTGCGTTGTTCGGCTTGAATCTCTAATAGTTCGCGTACTTCGTCTGGTAGTATCAAGGCCGATTCTTGATAGCCTGAAGTCACTTGCCCGAGTCGGCTATTAGTACGGGTTTCGTTCTCAAATTGAGTTTTAGAATAAGCTCGGCTTTGCACAAAATTTGCATACGCCGATTCATCGAACTTACCGTCGGTTTGAAACAATTCACTACGCTTAATCAAGTCCGCAAGTTGTTGGTTACCGATTTGATAATTTTGCTCTCCAGCTACCTTCTCAATTAATGCTCTTTGAATTAGGTCTTGCAATACTTGATCTTTAAAAAATTTATTATTCAGTATATTGCTGTTGGCTAGACTAGGATTACGCTGTTGTGCAATGCCCTGCGCTCGACCCAACGCTTGTTGAAAAACGTTCTGCGTAATTTTTTGCCCGCCTACTTCTACAATCACCGGTTGTGCTTCAGTGCTGGCGTACTCTTGTACCCCCCAAAAAGCCATGGGGATAATAATTAAAGCGGCGATCACATAAGCAAAAAAGCCTGACGAACGATCACGGATCTCAGTTAACATAATGATTCCTAATAGCTAATTTTTGGGAATGTCCCAAACGGATTTTATTTAGAAAAGTTTGACACGATATTATAGTCTACAGGCGCAACGCAACAAAGCTGAAATGACGGTCAATTTAGGTTTAAAATTGGATTAACCTCTGGCAATAGACCTTGGTTGTTGGCGGTCTATATGATGGTATAGCACTATGCCAATGAACCAAATCAACGGAATCAAAATGAAACATTCTTTCTTACTAATTCTGCTCTTTTTCTTTTTAAATTTTGTTTCTTCGAACTCGGCTCTAGATTGGGTCGACGCGGCTGAGTCAGACTTTGATATACCATTCGAGAAGTTTGTATTGGATAATGGTTTGACTCTGATTGTGCATGAAGACCGTAAAGCTCCAGTAGTGGCCGTCAATGTTTGGTACCACGTTGGCTCCAAAGATGAAAAAGAAGGCCGTACAGGATTTGCCCATCTTTTTGAGCATTTGATGTTTAACGGCTCAGAAAATAACGATGACGACTGGTTTCAAGCATTTGATAAAGTTGGCGGTACGGGCATCAATGGCACCACTAGCCAAGACCGCACCAACTATTTTCAAGTGGTACCTAAAAATGCCCTCGAAATGACCTTGTGGCTAGAGTCGGACAGAATGGGTCACTTACTAGGTGCTATTGATCAAGCTAAGCTGGATGAACAACGTGGCGTCGTTAAAAATGAAAAACGACAAGGCGAAAATCAGCCCTATGGTAAGGTTTTCAGCACTATTTTAGAGAATGTATATCCCCAAGGTCACCCCTATTCATGGAGTGTTATCGGCTCTTTAGAAGATCTCAATGCCGCATCTGTCGACGACGTGCATGAATGGTTTAAAACTAAATACGGGGCAGCAAATGCAACCATTGTGATTGCCGGCGATGTTGAAGCCAATAGCGTTAAACAATTGGTCGAGAAATACTTCGGCCATATCGAAGCCGGCCCTCCGCAAATTAAGCAAAAAAGCTGGATCGCAAAACGCTCAGGCCTGCATCAGCAAGTAATGTACGATCGCGTGCCACAAGCGCGGATTTATAAAATTTGGAACATTCCTGGTTGGGGCACTGAAGAGGCCGATTATCTGGGACTCGCTTCTGACGTTTTGTCTTCGGATAAAAAATCTCGGCTGTATAACCGCCTGGTGTACAACGAACAGGTGGCCTCAAACATCAGCGCATTTTCATTTACTTCTGAAATTGGTGGATTATTTGGAATTATTGCCACGGCATTAGATAAGGATAAATTAGATTACATTGATCAAGCTATTGATGAAGAGATGGCGAAGTTTTTGAACAAAGGCCCCACCAAAGAAGAATTATCTAGAGTTAAAGCCGGCCTTAGAGCAGGCTTTATTCGCGGTCTCGAACGCGTTGGTGGTTTTGGTGGCAAATCTGACATCTTGGCGCGCAATCAAGTTTTTGGAGATGACCCCGCATATTATAAAAACAGTATCGAACGCATAGAAGCCGCCACTGCCAACGATATTGTAGAGACCAGCGAGAAGTGGCTGACCGACGGCGAATATAATTTGCGTGTACTGCCTCATGCACAATTTTCAGTCAAGCCAAGCACGGTCGATCGCAGCTTAGGTTTACCTGCGGTCGGTGCTGCACCGGCCGTAAGCTTCGACAAACTTGAGAAGGCCACTTTGAGTAATGGCTTAAAAATTATTCTCGCGCAACGTGATCAAATACCTGTTGTGAACATGCAACTGCTATTTGATGCGGGATTTGCGGCCGATCAAGGCTTAAAAAATGGGACTGCAAATATCGCTATGCAAATGCTCGATGAGGGTACCACCAAACTCGATTCCCTGGAGATTAGCACTAAGCTGGCTCAGCTTGGCACTGCACTTGGCGCAGGCGCTGGATTGGATTCATCGGCTGTCAGCCTTAACACGCTCAAAGATAATCTTGAGCCGTCGATGGAAATTTTTGCAGATGTGGTGCTCAACCCCGCGTTTCCTGAGGCCGAATTAGAACGGTTAAAGAAACAACAAATTGCTGGCATAGAGCAAGAAAAATCATCACCATTTGGAATTGGGTCGAGGGTATTACCGTCTCTGTTATATGGCAAAAACCATGCCTATTCGGCGCCTTTTTCAGGATCCGGTGATGAACAAAGTGTGGCGTCGATAACTGTCGCCGATTTGCAGGATTATCATCGAACGTGGTTTAAGGCTAATAACGCTACCTTAATTGTTACTGGCAATATCAGTATGGACGAGTTGCGACCACTGGCCGAAAAGTCATTGTCATCTTTGCCTAGCGGTGATGTACCACAAAAAAATATCGCGGATATAGCGCCTTTTGAAAAATCGGTGGTCTATTTGATTAACCGCTCTGGCTCTGAGCAATCGGCTATCACCGCGGCCAAAATGTTGCCTAAATACGGTTTTGATGGTGAGTTACCATTACAATTGATGAACGAGGTGCTAGGTGCGGGCTTTAACTCTCGCATTAACCTGAATTTGCGGGAAGACAAAGGGTGGTCTTACGGTGCTCGAAGCTCTATTCAACGCACACAAGGCCAACGACCATTCTTTGTTCGAGCACCGGTACAAAGCGATAAAACAGCCGAATCCATGCTGGAAATATATAAAGAATTAAACGGTATTATCGGCAGCCAACCCGCCAAAGACTCTGAGCTATCAAGATCCCTGAGCAAACGTACACTCACCTTACCGGGGCGTTGGGAGACGGCTGGTGCCGTTGGCTCTGACATCGCCACCCTGGTCAAATACGGCTTGGATGAAAGCTACTGGGACACTTATGTGAGCAAATTACAAAAAATCGATTTAGCTCAAGTTAACCAGTCTGCAAAAGAACATGTTACGCCAGATAATATGCTGTGGTTAGTAGTCGGAGACCTAGAGAAAATTGAGCAATCAGTTCGTGATGCAAACTTAGGCGAAGTAATTGTTATCGATGAAACTGGCAATTTGGTGAGAGCCAATAATTAACAAACTTCTTATCTGACTTATACAAATACAAAAAAGCCCGTTCAGTTACTGAACAGGCTTTTTTTGACTTTGAAATGGCGGAGCGGACGGGACTCGAACCCGCGACCCCC
>CAZJWW010000038.1:0-19042 GCA_964549895.1 uncultured Gammaproteobacteria bacterium | reverse complement strand
TTATTGTCGCCAGCATCATCCTGATTGTCCGTACAAATAAACGTAAGATGTTCTACGCGTGCAACGTCTTGTGGGTCGGACAAGTGCAGATAACAATTCGGATGTGTCTCAGAATTTAGCCCATTTAAGGTGCCCTGCTCCAACATCAGATCAATTATCCGTTCGTACTCCGTATCACTGCCATCACACCAGACGATTTTTTCTGGAGTTGTAAGGTCAGATACGGAGGCAACCCAAGACGCTAATTCTTGATTTTTCGTGGTCATAATTAGCTTCTTTATTGTTAATGATTTTTAAATCTGGTTAAAAATCCAGCCATTGCAGACTAGAAAATATCCTTCAAACCAGTTCGTATAGCGTTTACCGAACTCTCTTGACTCAGTTTATGAGGTGGATCATATCCTTATACAACAGAGTAAAAAGCAATCTGTGAGCCTACTTGAGTGTGCTCTACGATGGCTCGATTATAACAATTAATTAAACACACGACCACAAAGGGCGCAACTAATAGACATTCACGAAATAAATAAACGAAGAAATCCAGCGCTAACTGACTCGCTCACGGTATCCTAATCCTTATGAGCGACGAGAGATTCGCAATCGCTGACCAATTTGAATTGTAGAGCTTTTGCGCAGCCGATTAGCATTCAATAACTTACTACAGCCGACCCGATAACGCTCGGCGATCCCACATGCTGTTTGCCCACGTGTCACAACATGCCATGCATCGGCAGAAGTGACTGTGACATGTTGACCAATCTGAATAACACTTTTGAAGGTTAATCCGTTAACGGCTAAAAATTCGCTGCATTTCATACCAAAACGCTCCGCTATTCCGCATGGAACATCGCCACGACGCACCTTGTATTGCTCCATAGTGCTGCTTTGATTTTGCTTTTCGCTACCACCAAATCGATTGCTGGCCTGCGCCGTACTAATACCGCCGGTTTTACTTGGCACTTTAATTTTTCGACCAATATAGACCGTGCCCTTTCGATCAAGATTATTTAATGATCGCAATGCCCTACACGAAGCACCGTACTTTTCTGCAATACCACAAGCCGTTTGGCCTTTCCTCACTCGGTGCCAGACAAAGCCTGAGCGTTCAACTTCCTTGGCTAAGCTATCCATCGCTGCTAATGCCGAATCATAACCCGTTTCTTTAAAGGGCAAATTTACCCTATAACCCCCGGGTATCAAGGCTTTATTGTTCCAGATAACTTTTTTTAACGCGGGGTTTAAGGCCTTTAGCGTATTTTTATCTAAACCTAGGGATGAAATTAATCGCTTTGCAGAAGTAGAACGCGTTAACACCACTTCATTCACTGAGCTGGACGGTGTGAATGCGGGTTCGATGAAGCCAAAAAACTGCTGAGCATTTTTTGCCACATAGCGCGCCGCCAAAAAGCTTGCGTAAAAATTTTTAACCGCTGTTTGAAAACTCGGGGATTTATATTCCACTAACAAGCGCTCATAATCCAGACCTACCTGTTTTATGGCTCGTTCCATTCCTCTTACGCCATAATTGTAAGAAGTGATCACAAATGGGTTAAGGTTTTTAGCTATCACTGGATAACCGTTCTCAAAGGCGGTCTCGCTAAGATCATTAACGCTGTTTCTAAAATAGAGGGCCGCCGCAATTGTCGCTCGCTTTGGATCATATCGCTCGTCGATCGCATTATTGACTTTCAAGCCCAGTGTACGACCCGTTTGCGGCATAATTTGCCATAAACCTGCGGCACCTACATGCGACAATGCATTCGGATCAAAAGCGGATTCTACGAACGGCAAGTATTGAAGCTCGGGAGTTAAATTTTGCCGTTCAAGAGCGTCCAATATTGCTGGGCGATAACGTTGAAACTGGCTAAGCGCGTCCCGCATTCGGTTTTTGTTGCCCGATTGACAACGTATGCGGTTAGCCGCTGATTGAATGCTCGAGCTGGTTTCGCCAACAAATAACTCACGCATTCTTTGCTGAGAAGCGGTTAAGGCACGATTATTCCTTATGTCACTCGCTAAGTTGGTCAGCGACTTTTTAAGACGTTTGCGCTCGCGATCGGTAGAACTTCCTTTGCGGCTACGTCGGCAGCCGTTCTTGCGACTGATTGTAGAGTAAACCCGTTGCGGGTTTTCTTTATCGTGAAAAACAGCCGTATTGGTATCCCAACGGCTAAATACCTCTATCCAAAACGCAACTCTGGGCAACAATGAGATCGGACAGGAGAACGTTTCATCGCATTGTATGGGATAATTACCTACTGGAACGTCCAGCGCACGAGACTGCGCAGCTGGGCTAATCGTAAGGCCCGTAAAGACCACCATCAACAAAACAGCTATGAAAGCATTTAAAGACGTGTTGATTGATCTCACAGCGCTTAACTTTTTTGGTCGTAAGTGAGTATTATTATTGAAATTCATTTATTAGAATCACTCAGTCTTTCGCAAAGTTGTTATCTATACATCGTACTCTCGCTTTATACCGTCATAATACCCATCTATGGGTGTGATTAATACGATCATTGCCAACTATTAAATTATTCATTTATAGGCCTTTTCTATACGATCCGACGGATTTACCAAACTATGTTATGAGCCAATTCTTTAATCTTAATACCTTTGTCAATGCGATCCTTTTCCAAGTGCTATGGTTTGCCGCTGTTATAGGTAGCGCTAAATTATTAATGTGGCCATCGCTAATAGCTTGCTCCGCACTCGCTGTATGGCAACTAAATCCGTCGCGCAGGCACACCGGCGACCTCAAATTAATCGGTGTGGCGATAATTTTGGGCTTAATCAGCGATACCTTAGTGCTACAACTCAACTTGTTTCAATTCATCTACCCTTTTCCGTTTGTCGGCGTCACGCCACTGTGGATTCTGTTAATGTGGATCGGCTTGGCAATGACCATTAATCACTCGTTGAAATTCATATCGCGACACCCCTTGCTACCGCCATTACTCGGTGCAATTTTTGCGCCACTGTCCTATCTTGCCGGCTTACGTTTAGGTGCGGTTGAGTACCTTGCCGACCCTCTGTTAGTATCGGTTTGTATTGCTTTTATTTGGGCCATTGCGATGACTATTTTGGCCCGCATTTCAATCCAGTAAAATCACCTCGATTTCCCACTCAGTTTATTATGACGCTTGAAAATACCAATATCCGACGTATCGACACACTAACCTCGCCCAATGAATTTAAACAGAAATACCCTGTCAGTGAAGCAGTGGTTGAACACGTGGAGAGAAGTCGAGAAACTATTCGTAATATTCTAAGTCGGCGCGATCCACGAATGATCGTCGTGGTTGGCCCTTGTTCAATACATGACCCTGAAGCGGCACTTGAATATGCCAATCGTTTGCGTGGTCTAGCGAAGCAAGTTGAAGATCAACTGCTGATTGTAATGCGCGTGTATTTTGAAAAACCCCGCACCACGATAGGGTGGAAAGGCTTGATTAACGACCCCCATCTGGATGGCTCCTTTGAAATAGAAGAAGGTATGTCGTTGGGGCGTAGTCTAATGATTCAAATTAACGAAATGGGCCTACCCATTGCCAATGAAGCATTAGACCCTATTTCTCCTCAATACATGCAAGACCTAGTAAGTTGGTCGGCCATTGGCGCTCGCACTACTGAATCACAAACGCACCGCGAAATGGCCAGCGGCTTATCGGTGCCTATTGGATTTAAAAATGGCACGGATGGTTCGCTTGAGGTGGCGATCAGTGCGTTGCAATCGGTAAGCAGCGCACATAGCTTTTTGGGCATTAATACCGACGGCAATGTCTCTGTAGTCCACTCTAAAGGTAATCCAGACGCGCACATAGTATTGCGCGGTGGACATCAACCCAATTACGACTCAGTCAGTGTAGCCTTGGCCGAACGTGAATTAAGCGACAGAGAACTACCGATCAATATAATGATCGATTGCAGCCATGCTAATTCAAACAAAGATCCACAATTACAGCCATTGGTATTGGACAACGTAACACAGCAAATTCTTGAAGGAAATCAAAGCATTATAGGAGTAATGTTAGAAAGTCATTTAAATGCCGGCGCACAAAAACTCGGGAGTGATAAATCAACGTTAGAGTACGGTGTATCAATTACCGACGGCTGTATCAACTGGGAAACAACCGAGTCAATACTTATTGATTTGCAGCAGAAACTGCGCAAACACAGAGCTAGCTGATACTGTGTATAAATATACCCAATACAATTAGCGGGCAAACAAAGCGCACATAACTGGGCCAAATTTTCCAAAACAGGCTATTTTCAGCCATTGGCATACCTTGTTGAATTTCACTAAGCAGCTGATTGCGATTCCAAACCCACCCTGCAAATAAGCAAAACAGAATACCAATCAAGGGTTCGCTGTATTTGGTAGTGAAATTAATCACTAAGGAAAACAAATCGTCAAAGTTAAAAATAATTACCACACTGGCAAAAAAGATTAGCAAGCCCGTAACCCAAGCAGCTCGGCGGCGAGGCAACTTAAAGGTTTGTTCTACCCGAGCTACAGGCACTTCTAACATCGAGATAGATGAGGTTAATGCGGCAATCGTCATCAGCATAAAAAATACCATTGAGAGTATGATGCCAGTCAGCCCCATGGTATTAAACAAGGCAGGAATAACGCTAAATATCAACCGATCACTATTAATCAATACACCGGCTTCGTCATAAATGGTCACACCGTTGTGTAAGGCTACGTACATAGCTGGAATAACCAATAAACCGGCCAATACTGCAATACAAATATCCATCGCTGTTACGGCTACGCCTAATTTGGGTAAGTTTTCCGACTTACTCACATAGGAGCCATAAATCATCATCGTTCCCACCCCTAAAGACAAGGAGAAGAAAGCTTGGCCTAAAGCACTGATTAACAAATCCGGGTTCAACACGCGACTAAAATCGGGCTGCAAATAGACGCGCCACCCTTCTGCTGCACCCGGCTGCGTAGCAATGTAAATAATCAAAGCAATAATCAGCAAAATCAGTAGTGGCATCAGTAGCGTTGACCAACGTTCTATTCCATCGGTAACGCCGCTGGCGATAATAGTGATGGTCAAACTGAAAAACAAAGCACAAAAAATCAAGTTTCTCTCTAAGGAAAACGCGCGAAGCCACTGACCGGCCTCATTTAAACTGAGCAGGTCAGCGACAGAAGCCAATCCGAAGGCCACCATCCAACCCGCTACGATTGCGTAAAAACTGAGTATTAAACTGGCCGTCAGTATGCCCCAATAACCCGTCAAGATCGCTAATGGCCGAGTACTAGGCGAACTAACTTTCACTACCGACTCGACGGTGTCGGCATTGCCATGTCGGCCAATGAGTAACTCCGCCATCAGAATAGGATAGGCGAGCAAAAACGTTAAGATAATGTAGGTAAAGACAAATGCGCCGCCACCGTTTGTTGCCACCTGAATTGGAAAACCCCAGATGTTTCCTAAGCCAATTGCTGACCCGGAAGCTGCCAGCACGAATGCTGTTTTAGAACTAAACTTACCTCGAGCAGCCATTGCTATACCTCTTAAAAATAAGCCTCTTATCGATTAAGAACTTGAGAAACACGATCAATAATAATCGGCAGATTATCTTCAGACAATCCTGCCACATTGATTCGGGTACTATCTAAAAGATAAATAGCGAATTCCGATCGCAACGCTAGTACCACCTCTAAAGGAATACCTAAAAAGCAAAACATACCGCGACTGGCTTGTACGAAACCAAAATCAATTTTCGACTGCGCGTCATTTAAGCCTTGGGCAAGATTTGACCGCAATGCATTCATGCGTGTGCGTACTTGCTCCAACTCAGTTTTCCATTCCTCGGTGAATTGCGGATCATCCAGAACATATCCGACAACGCCACCACCATGATACGGCGACATACTGTAAGAGCGACGCGCATAGGCCAATATATGAGATTTAGCGGCTGCAGTACTCTCGCCAGATTGCGTAATCACCAACAAAGCGCCTGTACGTTCACGATAGACACCAAAGTTTTTAGAACAGGAGCTAGCAATAACAACTTCGGGTAATCGTTTAATTGATTCACGGATACCATAGGCGTCCTCATCGAGGCTACGACCAAAGCCTTGATAAGCAAGATCAATAAATGGAATTAGGTCTCGTTCTGCCAAAACACCAATCACGCTATCCCATTGCTCATCAGATAAGTCAGCGCCGGTCGGATTGTGACAGCAACCGTGTAATAGCACTGCATCGCCCTGCGGTATTTTACTCAAAGATTCCATCATGCCGTCAAAATCGATTGAGTGCGTTGTTCTGTCGTAATACGTATAGGAATCTATACTCAATCCTACGCTTTCCAACAATGGATAATGATTGCCCCAGGTTGGATCGCTCGCCCATATTTTTTTAACCCCAATGCCTATTAACAACTCACCACCAACGTGTACCGCTCCGCAACCCCCTGGCGTCATAACCGTGGTGAGTTGATCACCAAGTTGATCGACAAGCTCGGCACCTAATATAAGATTGCTAATATGCTGTATAAATTCAGGTGCACCGTCTTGTGGTGCATAGGTTTTTGTTAATTGCTTGTCAATTAACTGCTGTTCGGCTTTCTTAACCGCAGTGAAAATTGGTGTTTGACCATTGATGTCTTGATACACGCCGACCGACAAATTAATCTTGTCTGGGTTAGGGTCGTTGTGAAATGTCTGATTGAGGCCCAATATTGGGTCTGCTGGCATGGCTTGTAAATGTTCAAACATGGCTTGAGATAATATGGTTTTAAATAAAACGTTTTGAGGTTGGCTAGTCTTAGATTAAGAGCATACAGCTAATTAGTGCAAAGGAAGCTATGATTCAGGCGAATATTTTTAAATAGGTTCATACTCTGATTCATTTGTTTGATTTTTGATTTCCGATAAATATTTAAATAATAAACGATACGATTTTGGTGGCTTATTTTTTAATTTCTCTTGTTTGGCATTACGTACCAATTGCCTGATATGCTGACGTTCAATCACTGGATATAGCGTTATCAAATCGGTTAGTAATTTGTCATCACCACTTATCAAGCGATCACGCCATTGTTCGAGTTGATGCATCTCAGCGATTTGTTTTTTATTCGGTTGTTTTAGTCTGGCTAACTCAAACTTTATCGCATCGACGTCCTCGTCTTGCATTAAGCTTGCGATACGTCGCAGTTGTCGCTGAAGAGCGCCACGACTAAACCGCTGACCATCACTAATCGCGCGGTGCATGGTATCGCTTAGGGGGATCTTCTTGAGCGACCCTTCGTCCAATGCAATTAGCTCTTTTCCAAGCTGATTAAGCACTTTAATCTCGCGCTTGATCTGACTTTTATTGGGTCGAATTGCATAATCTTTTTCGTTCATGACTGTTAATTCGTTCATGACTGTTAATTCGTTCATGACTGTTAATTCGTTCATGACTGTTAAATTGGTTCACAGCACTGCTGAAAACCACATTGAGCCTTTAATGCGCAAATTATGCTCCTTCGCTTTGCTCTTTTCCAGTAGTTTTGCTGGCTAGCGCTTAGCTGCTTCCGAAAATATAACTTCGAAGTTTGAACCTACACCTACCTCACTTTGCACTTCGACCTGCCAGTTAAAACGGTTCGATAGTCGGTTAACGATCGTTAAACCGACGCCGTAGCCTCGGCGCTCACTTTTGTGCTCTTGATCAGCGCGATAATAAGGTTGAAATATCTTCTTTATTTGTTCCTCAGACATACCAATACCGGTATCCGCAATCACCACAGAATGTTCTTTAATAATAATGTTAACCGACCCTTGATTGGTATAGATAATCGCATTACGAATCAAGTTGCCCAGCACAATCGACAATACCTTGCTGGCGGTGTAAAGCTCTAACGGATATTGTTGGTTTATCTCTACAACTATCGGTTTATCTTCCAGATAAACCTTGGCGGTTTTAACCTCTCGCTCCACGGTTTCCACTACTCTAATATATTGTTCTTCGAATTCCTGATCAGTCTCCCGAGCCAAGATTAAAAAGGCGTCAATCAACTCTTCCATGTCTCTCGCAGACCCTTTTATACGAGTTACATATTTTCTAGCATATTCGTCTAGCTCCTGCTCTGCAAGTAATAGATCGCTGGCCATTTTTATAACGGTCAATGGTGTTCTAAATTCATGACTAGCATCGCGAGTAAAGGCACGTTCTCGATCTACAAAGCTTTTAATACGCCTCGAATACGACGAAAATGAACCGACCAGTTTTTCGACTTCCCAGTCTATATCACCGGGAATGTCACTAAGATCATCCAATCCCGTCGCATCCTTGGCCGGATCAAATCGATCAAACTTATTGGCCAGCCAAACGATCGGGCTCAGTAAATAATTTGACTCTCTGTATACCCACCAAGTGACCGTGTAGATTAATATCAATACAACGACGAGCGGAAAGATGCCAAAAAATAGCGCCAACCGCATTACACTCTTGCCATCGAATAACAAGTACAACTTCTGGTCATACTTTTCGCTGGTATACAAAAGCGAGTGCGCCAATTGACCGTGCATTTTCTGAAAACCTAGAGGAAAGCCGGTTAGTTCAACCGGCAAATTTTCTTCACCACCAATTTTGGTCATGTAGCCTTTTAAATTAGCCGTGCTGGGTGGCTTAAAACTCGGATCATCCGCATAGGCAGACCAATAATGTTCTGCTTCAGTTATAAGAGCTTGACGCACCAAAAACCGTTCGAGCACTATACTGGCGGAGCCGATACTGAGAATAGCTAATAAGGCGACCAAGCATGCCTGCAAAGTCATCTTACGGCTGAGCTTGCTATGAATAGTGCGCTGAGTATTTTTAGCAGGCACGTTCACGGGGACGATTTATAGCTCATAGGAAGATTGTAGCAAAGAGACAGAAGTAAAGAACAATAGTGGTAAACTAAGACCGTAGAAAACCTAGACCTTAGTAACCGACAGCAAAAGAAATCGTTCAGCAAGTCTTATACCAATCTCTGTTATATTGCTCGCCTAGCCGATGTCCCTAGTCGGTTTCTAGGGAGCATCACCAATTCGATACCCACGTGATTGGATGGTTTGCAATAACTGCATATCAAATGGTTTATCGATTTGTTTTCTTAGGTTGTACATGTGGCTGCGTAGCGTGTCACTATCGGGCAATATATCACCCCATATTTCATGTTCAAGCTGGTTGCGACTCACAACCTTTGGAGATTCCTTCATCAAAATAGTGAGAATTTTTAAGCCAATCGGAGACAAATAAATCGACTGTTCCGAACGTGTCACCTCCAATGTACCTGTATCCAACTGTAAGTCAGCGACCTGCAATACTTCTTGCTGTGAAATCTGACCACGACGTCGCATCAATGCCTTAATACGGGCTTCTAATTCCAGTATCTCAAATGGTTTAACTAAATAATCATCAGCACCAACATCTAAGCCAATCAACTTGTCCTGTAATGTATCTCGCGCTGTCAGCATTAGTATGGGGGTGTATACTTTAGATTCTTCGCGCAGCTTTCGACACACATCTAATCCGTCCATTTCTGGCAGCATTAAATCCAGCAATATAACGTCGTAATCGTTTTGGCTAGCAAGATTAAAGCCCATCCGACCGTCGCTGGCATAGTCAAGCTCATAGTCTCGGCGCTCAAAAAAATCATAGAGCATTTCAGCTATATCTTGGTGATCTTCAATAATCAACACTCGAGTATTATTAGTCATAATCAATTTTATTTACCACTTGTCCCCAGTCTAGGTAAGTTTTCGTGATCACCACGTGAAAAAACAAGTTACTAACTATTTATTTATGGTAAAGAAGAATTAGCTTCAACCCAATAATTGTGATGGCTGTTCAATAAAGTCAATTTCATCCTGACGTTTCTTTTCTTTTGAATTAAGGCGCTTTTTCTTCACAGGTGATTTACTAATACGCACCTTCAAACCAGGATTGTTGTCGCTGAGCACCAATTCTAATTGGTGCAGTTTAAGCACTGCATACACCAAGGCTAAGCCTAGTCCACTGCCCGGCGAATTTCGACTTTGGTCGAGTCGATAAAAACGCTGTACCACTTTTTTGTGTTCAGACTTAGGAATGCCAGGACCATTATCGGCGATTTCCACATTCCAGTGCCCTTCTGCGGATTCGAAAGATCGCACTACAATTTGACCACCCCTGGGCGTATATTTCAGCGCATTGTCGTACAAGTTAGCAAATGCTTGAAACAACATATCACGATCTGCTAGCAAAAATACCGGTTCACCAATTTTTAAAGTTAACGTCTGACCTCTATCTTCAGCCAAGGGTTCGTACAAATCCTCTAAATCGATCAAGATGGAATTCACGTCTATCTCTGAGAATGATTTGCGCTGCTCGCTGTATTCAATTCGGGCAATTCGTAGCAGTGCATTAAAAGTTGCTAGCAGACCGTCTGCTTCGTGAATAATTTGATCAACCGCGGCTTCTTCATCGCGTTGCCCTGCTACCTTGAACTTGAGCTCCTCAACCCGATTTTTTAACCTCGCCAACGGAGTTTTCAAATCATGTGCAATATTGTCAGAGACTCGACGCACCCCTTCTACCCCGTTCTCTATTTGATCGAGCATTTTATTTAAATTGTTTGCGAGTTCATCGAACTCATCCCCAGTGCCTCTGGTATCTATTCGTTTGCGTAAATCTCCTTGCATGATTTTTCGACTGGTTTGATTTATTGCGCCTAAACGGCTACGCAAGGTTTGCCGCATCATCAAACCACCAATCAAACCTAGTATGACGGTTAATGCCAAACCCCAAATTAGTGCTCGACCGACCAGTGCTTTGAGCGTGGCCAGATCTTTCATGCCCTGACCGACTAACAAGTTAAAACGGTTCTCCACCACAAAAGTACGCGCACGCGCGCTGTAGCGACCGCCCTCGGCATCCCGTAAATCGTCTAGCTGAAAATCCAGCCAACCGCCGCTATCAAAAGCGAGACGCGGCCAACTGGGCATATTGCCTACCAAGGGTTGAAACTGGTCGTCAGTCAATAAATATAAGCTGGAATCGCCGGGCCGCAATTGCTCAACACGCTCTGAGAGCATAATAAGCAGGCCTGGATAGCCTTTATTTTTATAAACTTCAGACAGAGTGTCTATTTCGGCATTGATGTCTTGATCAGTTTGGTTGGTCTCATAAACAATGGTCGACCAATAAACGAAACCCAAAATAATCGATACGGATAGACCGAATAGGAGCGCATAGACCAGCGTTATTCTTACTGCGGAACTTTTTAACGGGCTAGTTTGGTTCACTCGATTATATTGTTTATTTAGTTACGAGGCCTACGGGGTGCGCGAGTAAAGGTGCACGCGAGCATATCTTAATCGGAACTTATCAATATCCGTTACCATACAACATTAGCACTGCACGTTTAAACAAACCCAAAGAGTTCTGAGTTTTGGTCTACAGTTGTGGCTTAGCTTAGAACTCCGCTTTGAGGCCAGTCAATGACCTCATAATCCTAATCGGGTTCGCTGAGCATGTACCCCGCACCGCGTACCGTGTGCAACAAAGATATCTCAAATTCTTTATCTATTTTGCCACGCAGTCGGCTGATATGCACGTCAATGACATTAGTCTGTGGGTCGAAGTGGTAATCCCATACTTTTTCGAGCAACATTGTTCGCGTTACAACTTGGCCACTATGGCGCATTAGGTATTCCAGCAACCGAAATTCGCGCGGTTGCAAATCAATTTTTTTCTGATTGCGACGAACTTCGCGTTTAAGCAAATCCATCTCTAAATCAGCTACGATCAAAACAGTATCCGGCGATTCTGGCTCGGCGCGCCTTACCAACGCTTCCAGCCGCGCCTGTAATTCTGAAAACGCGAACGGCTTAACTAAATAATCATCAGCACCGGCTTTTAAACCCACCACACGATCTTCCACATCACCTAAAGCACTCAACATCAATATGGGGGTCCGATTACCGCTACCACGTAAAGTTCGAGTCATGGTTACGCCATCAACTTTCGGCAACATACGATCAGCAATGACCACCTGATAATCGGTAGAGTCGGACATCAACAAACCTTCACGCCCATCCTTCGCATGGTCCGCCATATGTCCGCACTCGCTCAAGCCTTTTACGATATAGGCCGCAGTTTCTTTATCATCTTCGACAACTAGTACACGAATCATACTTTTCTTAGTCATTATTTAGTTCCTATTAATACCTAACGAAATTTCTTTCGCGGCGCTCAGTGAATCAATTAGTTAAAATCGAATCCACACTTAAAGAGACCGCGGCAGAGCCTAAATTCTTGTTAGAGGTTTCAATTATTTCAATGTGAACGGAGTGAATCTTGCACTATTACCACGAGAAAGCAGCGCTGGTACGGTGTTGCGACCTCGTTTTCGAGCACTGCGCACAATCTCTTTCACTTGCTTTGGGCTCTTCGCTGCTACACCATCTATTTTGGTAATGACATCACCCGCACGTAATCCATTCTTAGCCGCCAAACCACCGCGCTCTACGCCTAAGACTAAAACACCTGTCACGCTCTCGTCTATGACAAAACGGGCACGTTGCTCTGCATCAAGAGCAGTGAGGCTGGCTCCCAACAGCTTATCCATTTCAGGTTCCGCGGGACTAGTTTCAGGGTTCTCTATTGCCACCGCTGCTTCGTCATCTGGAAAACGCTCAGTTTTGATAGTCAGCGATTTTTTACTGCCAGCGCGCCATACTTCAACATTGTAATCCTCGCCTACAGCCGACTGCGCAACAATACGTGGTAAGTCGCGCATTTCTTCAATTTCTTTACCATCGAAGGAGAGTATTATATCGCCAGCTTGGACACCCGCTTTATCAGCCGGTGTCGCAACGGCGACCGCACTTACCAATGCACCGTCATCATCGCTACGACCAAATCCTTCGGCTAAATCATCGGTTAGAGGTTGAATCGAAACGCCAATCCAAGCTCGTTCTACCACGCCTGACTTCTCGAGTTGATTGATAACGTTTTTAGCAAGATTCGCGGGTATCGAAAAACCAATTCCTACGCTGCCACCGTTAGGAGAATAAATAGCCGTATTGATGCCAATTACTTGGCCTTGTAGATTAAACAGAGGGCCGCCTGAGTTACCGCGATTAATGGCAGCATCGACCTGAATATAATCATCATACGGCCCAGAACGAATATCGCGATTACGTGCCGAAATAATTCCGGTACTGGCAGAGCCACCTAAACCAAAGGGATTACCAATCGCTAATACCCAATCGCCGACGCGAGATTTATCATCATCGCCCCAGATTACATACGGTAGCGCTTCGGCACTATCTAGTTTAAGCAGAGCCAGATCAGTTCTTTCATCTACACCTTTAACTTGCGCTACGTACTCTTCACCATTGGTTAGGGTCACAATAATTTCGTCGGCTTTATCAATCACATGACGGTTTGTAACAACTAAACCATCAGCGCTAATGATGAATCCTGAACCAATTCCCAGAGGACGCTTCTCTCCAGTGCTTTCTTCCTCTTCTTCGTCACCTGATTCTGGTTCCAAGCGATCACGAAATTCAGGGAATAAATCTTCAAAGCCGAAACCGCGTGGAAATCGCCCACGAGGGCTAGTGCGACGCTGAACTAATCCACTAGTGGCCACGTGCACCACCGCTGGGCTAACTTGTTCGATTAAATCCGCAAAACCTTGTTGCGGCATCAATGTACCAACACCGCCACCAACAGCTGGGGCCGTGTTGTTAAGCGGTAACGACTTTATAACCGCACCCTGATGGCCATCTGCGTAAACTTGAATTGATATTACTACCGCTGCGGTGGTGCCAATAACGGCGAGCCACTTAAATGCGTCTTTAAACGACTTAGACATTGATTTAATCATTTAGTAAATTCTCCTAAAAATGAAATACGTTACAACTGTGCTTTTTCTTACAAATGAGTCTTTTTCGCCACTATGCCCTATTTTCACCCAAACATTACTTTTAAGACAAGTGATAGACAATTAATCTTTCAACAGAATAGTAAGGGCAAACAATTTACATGCAAGCGAACCTGTATTACGTTTAATTAATCAAAGACTTATAGCGGCTTTTACTGGTTATCCGTCCACTAAAATGGTTTTTAAGATCAAAATAATACTCAAGCGATCAACCCTATCTCTGTCACCCGTCTAATTTGAACAAGTGTTATCTATAAGACCTGATTTTTAGCTAAACGCCTTCATTAAAAGTTACACCGGCATTCGCTTCCAAGCGCGCTATCAACTTGTCACCCATGGCTGGGGCGGTAGTCCAAATTCCACCTGGCGTATCAGTCGCATCCTTAACCAAACAAACCGCACTTTCGGAAATCATTTTAGAAGTAGACCCGTAGCCTGGATCTCTATCACCTTTTACATTCAGCATCATCTGCTCACCGGCGGCAGTAGTGCCAATGTACAAAATATCGTAAAAACCAGTATCACGCTCTTCCTTGCTTGGGCCTTCACCTGGTTTAGGCGCATCCGGGCCAGCAATAGAATTATCCTTTGCTACAAACTTGGCCGTTGCTTCACCTTTTTCACCCGGGCCCGTAAGGATCATCTCATCGTAAGTAAAATCTTTGCCGTAGTAAAAATCTAATAATGAGTTACTGCGATGAACATTGCGAGTATTAATGGCTGCCATAACAAACGGCGCTACCCAGCTGCCAAGCTCTTCAGAGTAATGCACCTCGGTACCACCAGGTTGTGGCACTCCCGCATAATCTGGAACTAAAGAAAAATGATCAATCGCTAATTTATAAGCTTCTGGGTCGGCCTTGGCAGCACCTACTTCCGCTCTAATGCTGGCTGCAGTACCGCCTGAAAATGTGCCCTTTAGCCCGCGTACTCGACCATTGATATTGACACAGGGTTTGCCATATTTTGCGTGCGCTAACTTTTGCAACTGGTAGATACCCAAATCGGAAGGAATTGAATCGAAACCGCAGGAAAACACAATACGTGCACCGGATGCCTTAGCGTCGGCTTCATGCGCATCGATCATACGCCGCATCCACACCGCCTCACCACATAGATCAACGTAATCAGTGCCGGAATTGGCACACAATCCCACCAATTCTGAACCGTATAATTGATAGGGTCCAACAGTTGTAATGACCAGTCGGGTGCTATCAACCATCGCCTGCATTGAGTCAAGATCGGTCGCGTCAGCCACAACTACGGGCGTATCGGCAGACAACGATTTTTCATCACGCACGGCGTTCAGTTTATCTATATTACGCCCCGCTATTGCCCACCTGAGCTCTCCATCGTTACCGTACTGCGCTTGTAGGTATTCAGCCACTAGCCGACCAGTAAAGCCGGTGGCTCCGTAGATAATAATATCGAATTGTTTAGTCGCCATGTTATTAAGTCACCAAATTGAATTAGTTAAAATGAGGTTAGCTGTGAATGGTTTTAAATAGGTATTAAGATTGGGCAAAGTATAGCAATGCTGTGTCAATTTTTGCTGACAAGCCGTGAGAAATTTACTTATATTCTGGAGCTGCTGGTGAGTGATTTGCTGATTAGTTTAGCGGTGATATCAACCACTGAAATAACTTCGTTATACGCCATACGAGTGGGTCCTACGACACCCAGAGTGCCGATTATTTTACCTTCGACCTCATAAGGGCTGGCAATAACACTGCACTCACCTAATGCCGAGTAACCCGATTCTTCTCCAATAAAAACGCTCACGCCTTCAGCTTTCATACTGCGGTCAAGTAAATCCAATAAATCGCGCTTGGTCTTAAAGGCATCAAATAATTTTTGCAGTGTCTCTATTTGGCATAAATCCGGTACATCCAATAATTTTTGTTCGCCGCTGAGCACCACTTCATTGCCGCCATCATCTTCTTCATTGATTACTCGACTCGCCGCTTGCATAGCCGCTTGATTGATTTTATGCATCTCATCATTGTCTTGTTGCATGGCCTGCACCAACAAACGGCGTACGTCATCCAAGGTGCTGCCTTTGTAACGATGATTAAAAAAGTTAGCTGCTTCGATCAATTCTGAATCTTTAAATTCATGCTTGGTCGGCAAAACACGATTTTGCACGCGACCGTCCTCGGTGACTAAAATCGCTAATATGCGTGATTCTGATAAACGTAAGAATTCGATTTGATGAAAACGCGTCAACGATTGATTCGGCAGCACCACCACACCGGCAAATTGAGTGAGTTCAGACAATACGTCCGAGGCATGCGCCAATAGCGCTTCGGGGTCAGTTTCTTCGTTAAACTTTGTGGATAACTGGGTAACGGCTTTTTGCGTGAGCGTAGACGCACGAACCATACCATCAACAAATAAACGATAGCCTTGCGCCGTGGGTATGCGCCCAGCCGAGGTATGCGGGGCCGTAATCAAACCCAACTCTTCCAGATCTGACATGACATTACGGACGGTTGCCGAACTCACGCCTAAGGCCGGTAATTTTGACAGCGTGCGCGAGCCTACTGGTTGACCCTGTTCGATATAGGTTTCAACCAAATTCCTTAAAACATTTTCCGCGCGATCGTCTAGGCTCATAATAGCTATTATATTAACCCTTGTGTTGTTAAACGGTGCATAAATGTTCTAGACAACGCATAACGAGTTGGCCACAATGCACAGCTAATGATCATAAAGCAAATTACCCATGTTTAAAACTATTGGAGTGTTCGGCAAGTATCGCGATGCCAGCGTTGAAGAACCGCTCAAAACCCTAACCAAGCACTTAGAGAGTAAGGGCATAGAGGTAAAAATCGGCCATACCACGGCCGCTGAGATTACTCGCGACCTCCCACAAGAGCGCATAGACGAAGATTTGTGTTCTAGCATTGACTTAGCCATAGTCATCGGTGGCGATGGCACCCTGTTACACGTTGCGCGCAATATGGCCTTAAATAATGTACCAGTGGTAGGCGTTAATCGAGGCCGCCTAGGGTTTCTAACCGATATTCCACAAACCGAAATGCTTAGTGAGATCGACGCAATTCTTAACAGTGAATACTCGATCGAGCGGCGCATGATGCTCGATGTGCAGGTCACTCGCGAAAAAGAAGTGCTTTATCAGCAAATAGCCCTGAACGACGTGGTGATTGGCAAACATGCCTTAGAAAGGCTGATTAGTTGGGATGCCCATGTCAATGGCCAGTTTGTAACCAGTGCGCGTTCCGATGGTGTCATACTTGCCACACCGACCGGTTCTACCGCCTACGCGCTTTCGGCCGGCGGTGCGATTATGCATCCCGGAATCGGGGTAATATCATTGGTGCCTATTTCTCCGCACACCTTGTCGAATCGCCCTATTACCCTGCCCAGCGATGCGAGTATTGCGCTGACTATAAAAAATCGCACCGAAAATAGCGCCCATGTTTCCTGTGATGGACTGATTGGCTTTAAATTGCTCGGTGATGAAACAGTGCAGGTGACGCGTTCAGAACATGAAGTACAATTAGTGCATACTGAAAACTATAATTATTTCGCCATGCTGAGAGCCAAACTCGGTTGGGGCGGCGCTCTGTAAATTCACTCAAAGCATATTAACTCCGCATAAATAAGAAATGGCGTTATCAGAACTCTCGATTCGCAATTTTGCGATCATCAAACAGCTTGAAATAGAGATGGATGATGGTCTGACGGTGGTCACTGGTGAAACCGGTGCTGGTAAGTCTATTGTGTTGGGGGCGCTTAATTTGTTACTCGGTGCACGTGCAGAAACCGATATGATTCGCCACCAAGAGGATCAATGCGAAATTACCGCACTTTTTGATATTAAAGGAATGAGTAATGTCGAGCAGTGGATGGAACTTAAAGACTTGACCGCCGACGATGCATCGCAGTGTTTAATACGCCGAATTGTACGCAGAAATAAGCCGACAAAATGCTACGTAAACGATCAACCAACAACCTTGGCCGCTTTAAAAGAGCTTGGCCTGTTACTGGTCGATTTACACGGCCAACACGAGCATCAATCATTACTTCGCAAAAGTACTCAACGCGAAATAATCGATCAATTTGCCGACCACGATGAACAGTTAGCGTTGATGGCAAAGTTGGCCGTACAAATCAAACGTATTGAAAGCGAATTAGCGGCGTTGAATCAAAATCACTCTGACAGCGCTGATCGCATGGAGCTATTACTCTTTCAATTGTCTGAGTTAGAAGAAGCCAGTATTGATGAAGGTGAGTTTGCAACGCTGGAAACGGAATATTCCAGACTCAATAACGCCCAAGAATTGATCAGTGGCATAAGAACCGCCAGCGACGGCTTGTTTCACAACGAAAGTTCTAACGTCAGCTCCGAACTGGGTAAACAAATTAATCAGCTTAGTGAATTAGTTGAGTTCGACGCTAATTTGCAACCGGCTAACGAGTTGCTTAATTCCGCATTAGCGCAAATAGAAGAATCGCAAAAAATATTGGATTCTGCACTAGCGCAAATAGAACAAGACCCCGAGCGTTTGCAAGAAACAGAGCAACGCCGCGATACTCTAATTAATCTGGCACGCAAACATCGTTGCGGTGAAAATGAACTTCCTGCGCGACTAATCACATTGCGAACCGAATACCAGCGTTTGGAAAATAAGCACAACAAGCCTGAAGAGCTGCAAAAGCAATTAGATAAATTATTAGAGCACTATCAAAAAATTGCCCATGAAGTTTCAGAAAAACGCAGTGCGGTAGCTGCACAACTATCGGAACTTATTAGCAAACAAATGCAAGGCCTAGGCATGCGTGGCGGGCGTTTGGAACTCAAGGTTGAGCCACGCATTGACGATCAACTCATAGTCTCCGAACACGGTATGGATTTAATTGAGTATTCAGTCAGCACTAACCATGGCGTACCCGTTAAACCCCTGCATAAAACGGCATCGGGGGGTGAGCTATCGCGTATCAGTTTGGCAATACAGGTAATCACCAGCGAAAAATCTCATACCCCGACTCTGGTATTTGATGAAGTCGATGTGGGAGTCGGCGGCAAGATTGCGCAAATTGTGGGCCGACGATTGAAAAAGCTCGGTAAAACGGCGCAGGTAAT